>NZ_DFOZ01000020.1:14274-48013 GCF_002377005.1 Limnobacter sp. UBA3528
CAAGCGCTGGTTCAACATCATTCAGGGGAGGCTAACCATGCTTCTTGAGCTTACCCAATGGCTTGCGCAAGACATTCGCGCGTTTGGTGTTTTCAATTATTTGACGTTACGTGCGGTGCTGGCTTGTGCCACGGCACTACTGGTTGGGCTGGTGGCTGGGCCCATGGTGATTCGCAAATTGACGCAATACAAAATTGGTCAGTCTGTGCGCGACGATGGTCCTCAAACTCATTTGGCCAAAGCAGGCACACCCACGATGGGCGGTGCGCTTGTCTTAATTGGCATTGGCATTTCAACTTTGTTGTGGGCAGATCTGTCCAACCGCTTTGTATGGGTTGTGATGCTTGTGACATTCGGTTTTGGCTGGATCGGCTGGGTTGATGATTATCGCAAAGTGGTATATCGCAACCCCAAGGGTTTGCCTGCGAAATGGAAATACTTTTGGCAAAGCGTGGTGGGGTTGATCGGTGCGTTCTATCTGGCTTTTGCCGTTTCTGCACAAAGCGGACAGGAAGTGCTGGATATTTTTGTGGCCTGGGTTGAAAGCGGTTTTTCAATGCACCTGCCCAACAATGCAGACCTGATCGTGCCCTTTTTCAAGTCGATCAGCTACCCCTTGGGTGTTTGGGGTTTTATCGCTCTGACTTACTTTGTGATCGTGGGCACCAGTAATGCGGTGAACTTGACCGATGGCCTGGATGGCTTGGCGATTATGCCCACAGTGATGGTGGCATCCGCCTTGGCGATTTTTGCCTACGTGGCCGGCAATGCGGTGTACTCCAAATATTTGCTGCTGCCATACATTCCGGGTGCAGGTGAGCTGGCTGTTTTCCTCGCAGCTATTGCTGGCGCAGGTTTGGCCTTCCTCTGGTTCAACGCTTACCCGGCGCAAGTATTTATGGGCGACGTAGGTGCACTCGCTCTGGGAGGTGCGCTGGGAACGGTTGCTGTGATTGTTCGACAGGAAGTGGTGCTGTTCATCATGGGCGGCGTGTTTGTTGCTGAAACACTCTCGGTCATGATTCAAGTGCTCTATTTCAAGTACAGCGGTGGCAAGCGGGTGTTCCGAATGGCGCCGCTGCACCACCACTACGAACTGAGCGGTTGGAAAGAAACCCAGGTGGTAGTTCGCTTCTGGATCATCACGATGATTCTGGTGTTGATTGGTTTGTCCACCCTGAAACTGCGTTGAAATGACGTTCAAATTGAGTTGAAACGAATGAATTTGCTTCTTGATCAATCGGTTTTACAAGTTGGGCTCGGTGAGTCTGGCTTGGCTTGCGCGCGCTGGGCGCTTGCGCAGGGCGCCCGATTGACCGTGATTGACACACGTGAAATGCCACCAGGATTACAGGAGTTGCAATCCATTCAGTCCGATGTGCGCTTGTTCAATTCAGTCAGTGATTTGAACTGGGATTTTAACCGCGTGGTGGTCTCACCTGGTTTGCCGCCCTCTCACCCGCTGATGGTAGCAGTGCTTGCACAGGCTGCCGCGCATGGCACCCCGGTAGATTCAGAACTTGATCTGTTTGCTGATGCGCTCGACGCTTTGCAGCAAGAAAGGAATTATCAACCGCAAGTGGTGGGTGTTACTGGAACCAACGGAAAAACCACCACAACTCGGATGGTGGAATGTCTTGCGCAATTTGCCGGGAAGAAAGCTGTGGCTGCAGGCAATATCAGCCCGGCTGCTTTAGATGCTTTGCGTGAGCAATTGGAAGTGGGCGATTTACCTGATATTTGGGTACTTGAGCTATCGAGTTTCCAGTTGCATTGGACCAAGCGTTTGAAATTTGATGCATCGACGGTGCTCAATATTACGCAAGATCATCTGGACTGGCACCCTGATATGCAGGAGTACGCCCAGGACAAATTCCGAATCTTTTCGGAAAATGGTGTGTGTGTGATCAACCGGGATGACGCATTGGTGCTCGATGCCAATTTGCCAGCTGGAACAAGGGTGTCCACCTTTGGCACAAGTGCGCCTGCTCAAGTCGATGATTTCGGCCTGATTCGAGAAGGTGGCATGCTGTGGTTGGCTCAGTTGGTGGGTGATCAGGAGAAATCGCAGGAAACACCAATTTCTACTCGCCGCAGAAAGCAGGAAGAAGTAGAGCCACGGCAAAAGCTGCTAATGCCAATCGAGGCTTTGCAAGTGGTTGGTTTGCACAACGCAAGCAATGCACTGGCGGCCTTGGCGTTGTGCCAGGGCCTGGGCTTGCCAATGGCCAAGTTGTTACACGGTTTGCGCAGCTACCAAGGCGAACCGCACCGCGTTCAGCATGTCGTCCAAATCGACGGAGTCGACTATTTCGATGACAGCAAAGGTACCAATGTGGGAGCCACTGTGGCCGCGTTGAACGGATTGGCCAAACCCACTGTGTTGATTGCTGGCGGTGATGGCAAAGGGCAGGACTTCTCTCCCTTGGTGCAACCTGTGTCGAATTACTGCAAGCATGTGGTGTTGATTGGGAAGGACGCGGACAACATGATGAGCGCCCTTGCTCTAGCGCAGGTGCCTTGTGAAAAAGCAGCAACTTTGGAACAGGCTGTGCAAGTGGCAGCCAGCAAAGCTCGGGAAGGAGACTGTGTGTTGTTGAGCCCGGCGTGCGCAAGCCTGGACATGTTCAGGAATTATGTGCACCGCGCTGAGGTTTTTGTGGATGCCGTTCGAGCCATTGCGGCGGACAGGGGGCAGCCATGCTGAGCAAGTGGGGCAAGAAAGATCAAAGCAACATGCAGTTCAAAAGCCTGATTCCCGCCACTGCCGCGGGTGGTGGTTTGTCCTCCTCCATGTACAAAGTTAACCGTGGGCCTGCGGTGTCTCAGGCCATTGACCAAGGCCTGATTTGGGCCGTACTGGCGCTGCTGTTCCTTGGGCTTGTGATGGTGTATTCGGCCACAGTAGCCTTACCCGATTCCAACAAGTACGCCAACTATCAAACCACACACTTTCTGGTTCGGCATGCGGTGTCCATTGCCGTGGCATTTGTAGCAGCCTTCTGTGTTTTCCAGATTCCAATGAAAACCTGGCAAGAGTTGGCGCCCTTGGTGTTTTTGTGTTGTATCGCTTTGCTGGTGTTGGTGTTGATTCCCGGTATTGGCAAAGAGGTGAATGGTGCTCGCAGATGGCTATCACTGTATGTGTTGAATATTCAACCGTCTGAATTGATGAAGGTGTGCGCGATCATTTATGCAGCCGACTACACCGTGCGCAAGCAAGCCTACATGCAGCGTTTTGGGAAGGTTTTGTTTCCCATGTTCATGGCTATGTTTTTGGTAGGCATGCTGCTTTTGCTTGAGCCTGACATGGGCGCATTCATCGTGATTGTCACAGTGGTGTTCGGAATCCTGTTTTTGGGTGGCATCAATGGCCGGGTATTTTTTGGTGTGTTGTTTGCGCTCAGCGCAGCATTTGCGTTGTTGATTGCATTCAGTGATTACCGTCGGGCTCGTTTGCTGGCGTACCTGGATCCATGGGAGGGCGACAATGCCCTGAACAAGGCCTACCAGCTATCGCATTCCTTGATCGCATTTGGCCGGGGTGAAGTACTGGGCGTAGGTTTGGGTGGCAGCGTTGAAAAGTTGCATTACCTGCCTGAGGCCCACACCGACTTCTTGCTTGCAGTGATTGGCGAAGAGCTGGGCTTTGTGGGTGTGACGGTTGTTATTTTGCTGTTCATGTACATCGTTAAACGATGCTTTGCAGTGGGTGCCCAAGCCATTGCACTGGAGCGCACATTCTCCGGTTTGGTGGCCAAAGGGGTGGGTATCTGGATCGCGGTTCAGTGCTTCATCAACATGGGTGTGAATTTGGGGGTTCTGCCTACAAAAGGCTTGACCTTGCCCTTGATGAGTTATGGAGGCTCCGCAATCCTCGTGACCTGCGCAGCCCTTGCCTTAGTGCTCCGGATTGATCATGAAAACCGAACCATGATGCGGGGAGGTGCTGCATGAGCAAAGCCCAGCGATTGGCATTGATTGTAGCGGGTGGTACAGGTGGCCATATTTTTCCGGGTTTGAGCGTTGCCTCTGAATTGAAAGCCCGTGGTTGGCAAGTTCAATGGGCGGGAAACCCACAGGCCATGGAAGGTCGTTTGGTGCCAGCAAACGGCGTTGAAATGAACACCTTGGTGTTCTCGGGTTTTCGTGGAAAAGGTATCTTGCAGCAGGTTTTCATGCCATTGAAATTGCTGCGTGCATTCTGGACTTCTGTTCAGATCCTTCGTCGCACCCGGCCCGCAGTGGTATTGGGTATGGGAGGGTATGTGGCTTTCCCGCTGGGTATGATGGCCAGTTTGCTGAATATTCCTTTGGTGGTCCATGAGCAAAACTCGGTTGCAGGCCTGACGAACAAAGTGTTGGCCAAGTTGGCAGATCGCAACCTGGTTGCTTTTCCGTACGCTTTGCCAAATTCCAATTGGGTTGGTAACCCTGTGCGCGAAATGATCTATAGCCAGCCCGAGCCCCGCGCGCGTTTTCAAGGGCGCAGTGGTCCGTTGAAATTGTTGGTGCTGGGTGGAAGTTTGGGCGCACAAGCCTTGAATGAGGTGGTACCCAAAGCCTTGGCGATGTTGCCTGCTGATTGCAGACCCGAGGTTGTGCACCAGGCGGGAGAGAAAAACTTGCCAGCTTTGCGCGATAACTACGAGAAAGCGGGTGTCAGTGCTCAGCAGCTGGCATTTATTGATGATGTTGCGGCGGCCATGGCCACGGCTGATCTGGTCATTTGCCGGGCTGGGGCAATGACCGTCGCTGAAGTTGCAGCCATTGGGGTTGCGGCATTGTTTGTGCCTTTTCCCCATGCTGTTGATGATCACCAAACCCATAACGCAGGTTTTCTGGTGAAAGAGAATGCCGCGTGGCTGCGCCAGCAACATGAATTGGATGCCGCGTGGCTGGCCAACTGGTTGCAACAAACCAGCCGGGACACATGCCTTGCACAAGCAGAGCGTGCAAGGGCCTTGGCCAAACCACAAGCCACGCAGGAAGTGGCGAATTACATTGAACAGGTTGCGAAGGTATGAAACACAAAGTCAAACATGTGCACTTTGTCGGTATTGGTGGTTCCGGGATGAGCGGAATCGCCGAGGTATTGATTAACCTGGGTTACAAGGTGAGCGGATCGGACTTGTCTGACTCTGCGGTAACCCAGCGACTGGCCAAATTGGGTGCCACCGTGTTTACGGGGCACGAACGGTCGAACATTGCCGGTGCAGATGCGGTGGTGACATCGACCGCGGTTGGCGGCAGCAACCCCGAGGTGTTGGCTGCGCGTGCAGCACGTGTGCCAGTGGTGCCCCGTGCTGTCATGTTGGCTGAACTGATGCGCTTGAAGCAAGGCATCGCTGTGGCCGGTACGCACGGCAAGACCACCACCACCAGTTTGGTGGCTAGCATTTTGGCTGAAGGCAAGCTAGACCCCACATTCGTGATTGGTGGTCGTCTGAATTCCGCAGGTGCCAATGCCAAACTTGGCACTGGCGAATTCATGGTCGTTGAGGCGGATGAATCGGATGCCTCTTTTTTGAACCTGATGCCGGTCATTGCAGTGATCACCAACATTGACGCGGATCACATGGAAACCTATGGACATGACTTCGCACGCTTGAAGCAAGCCTTTGTCGAGTTCACGCAGCGCCTGCCATTCTACGGCGTGGCCGCAGTGTGTGTGGACGATCCTTGCGTACGCGAGATCATGCCTTTTGTTTCGAAAACAATCGTGACTTACGGTTTGTCTGAACAAGCGCAAATTCGCGCGGTGAATGTTCAGGCTTGCCAGGGGCAAATGAAATTCACGGTGTTGCGTGAAGACGAAGCACCGCTGGACATTACCTTGAATTTGCCAGGCGACCACAACGTACGCAATTCACTTGCGGCAATCGCGGTGGCCACGGAAATCGGTGTTTCTGATGAAGCGATTGTTGCTGCGCTTGAAAAATTCAATGGTGTTGGTCGCCGTTTCCAGCATTACGGCGAGGTGACCGCCAAAGAGGGAGGACACTTTCTGGTGGTCGATGATTATGGACATCACCCCGTTGAAATGGCCGCTACACTTGCGGCCGCGCGGGGTGCCTACCCGGACAAGCGATTGGTGCTTGCCTTTCAGCCCCACCGCTATACACGCACACGCGACTGTTTTGAAGACTTCGTCAAGGTACTGGGTACACCAGACCTGGTGATTTTGTCAGAAGTGTATTCCGCCGGAGAAGCGCCGATTGTCGCCGCCGACGGCCGATCACTGGCGCGCGCTGTGCGCGTGGCTGGGCGCACTGAACCCGTATTTGTAGAAGACATGAATGAGATGGAAAATACGATTTTAAACATTGCCCGCGATGGTGATTTGGTCATCACGATGGGTGCAGGCTCAATTGGTGCCTTGCCTGGTCGATTGGTGGCCAGTGCTCAAGGAGGAAAACCATGAGCACACGTGTTGATGCAAAAAGCCTGGGCAAAGTGGTGGTGCTTTTCGGTGGTCGTTCCGCTGAACGGGAAGTGTCATTGAAATCGGGCAGCATGGTGTTGGCCGCCCTGAAACGCAACGGTGTGGATGCGCATGGATTCGATCCGGCTGAGCGCAGCATGGTCGAGCTGGCACAGGGCGAGTTTGACCGCGCAGTGATTTCTCTGCACGGACGCTTCGGCGAAGACGGCACGATTCAAGGTGTTCTGGAGTGGCTGAACATTCCCTACACTGGAAGTGGTGTGACTGCATCGGCCTTGGCCATGGACAAAATACTGACCAAGGCAGCGTGGATCAGCCAGGGCTTGGCCACGCCCGATTATGTTCGCCTTGAGCCTGGTTTCAACGTGAGTGAAGTGGTACAGCGCTTGGGTTTGCCCTTGATCGTGAAACCCGCTCAGGAAGGCTCAACCCTGGGTTTGACCAAAGTAAAAACAGTGGATCAATTGCAGGCCGCATTTGATTTGGCCTACAAATATGACCCCAATGTACTGGCAGAAAAATTTGTCAGCGGACAAGAGTTGACCGTGCCGGTCATGGGTGAAGGCGCTGGTGCGCACGCTTTGCCTGTGATCCGCATTCAGGCGCCCGATGGCAACTACGACTACCACAACAAATACATCGGCAATGAAACCAAGTACTTCTGTCCAAGCGGTTTGAATAGTGACTTTGAAGCCGAGGTACAAGCGCTTTGCGTCAAGGCCTACCAAGTCTTGGGTTGCGCTGGGTGGGGGCGCGCCGACGTGTTGGTCGACGAAAGCGGCAAGCCCTGGTTGCTGGAAATGAACACATCGCCCGGCATGACTGACCATTCTTTGGTGCCCATGAGCGCACGCGCAAGCGGTGTTGAGTACGACGACCTGGTGCTGCAGATCGCAGCCAGCGCACGCCTAAAAGCATCCGGTTTGAATGTGGGAGGCGCGCGCTAAATGCTGGGAGCAATCTGGAACGACGACAAACTCATGAGCATTATTGCAGGGCTGTTTTCAGCGCTGGCATTGGTGCTCTTGGGCTATGCGTGTATTCAGTGGTTGATTCAGCGCCCGGTGTTTGAACTGAAGCGCGTGGAATTGGTCGGCGATGTAGAGCGTGTGAACTTGATTGGTTTTAAGGCCAATGTGCTGCCGAAAATCGAGGGCACTTTTTTCTCGGCCAATTTGCAGAAAGTACGGGAACAGGTGGAAGCCCAACCTTGGGTGCGAAAGGCGGTTGTGCAGCGTACCTGGCCTAGTGGCTTACGTATCCAGATTCAGGGGCATACACCTTTGGCCTTGTGGGGTGAAACGCGATTGGTCAACACGTACGGAGAAGTCTTCTCTGCCAATTTGGCTGAAGTCGCAGAAGACCAGCAGTTGGCTGTATTGAACGGGCCTGCGGGCAGTGAATTGCTTGTCTCGAAAATGTACGTGTCAAGCATCGAAAAACTGAAAACTTTGGGCATGTGGCCCTCGCGAGTGGAGTTGTCGGATCGCTATGCCTGGTCGATTGAGACTGACACTGGCATCACGATTGAGTTGGGACGCGCACAAGAGAATTTCAGCATTGAACAGAAAATGGATCGACTGCTGGCGGTTTATCCAAAAATTACAAGCCAGGTGATGGCGGCAGTGGAAAGAATTGACCTGCGCTATCCAAGGGGTGTGGCAGTAAAGGGCGAGCGTTTGGCGGTGTTAAAACCTGCTGCCGCTTCAAGCATGAAATTGAACTGAATATGAAAAATTGAAACTGGGCACCATGAACAAAGAGCCGAAAGATTTGATAGTTGGGCTGGACATTGGCACTGCGAAAGTTGTGGCCATGGTTGCGGAGTTGCTGCCTGATGGCCGCTTCGAAGTCATAGGCGTGGCGCAACACGAATCGCGGGGATTGAAAAAAGGCGTAGTGGTCAATATCGAGTCCACAGTGCATTCCATTCAGCAGGCCCTTGAAGAGGCCGAGTTGATGGCCGATTGCAAAATCAAAACCGTGCTCACCGGCATTGCGGGCAGCCACATTCGCAGCTTCAATTCCTCGGGCATGGTGGCCATTAAAGAACGTGAAGTCACACAGGCCGATGTCGCCCGCGTGATCGAAACCGCCAAGGCTGTGAACATTCCAACTGACCAGCAAATTTTGCATGTGTTGCCACAAGAATTCATCGTGGACGGGCAGGAAGATGTGCGTGAACCGTTGGGTATGAGCGGTGTTCGTTTGGAAACCCGTGTGCACATTGTGACCGGCGCAGTTTCGGCTGCACAGAACATCGTGAAGTGTGTGCGCCGTTGCGGTTTGGAAGTACAGGACCTGATGCTTCAGCCACTGGCCTCCAGCATGGCTGTGTTGACTGAAGATGAAAAAGAACTGGGTGTGGTGCTGATCGATATTGGCGGTGGCACCACCGATATCGCCGTGTTCACTGGCGGTGCAATTCGTCACACTGCGGTGATTCCAATTGCTGGCGATCAAATTACCAACGACATTGCAATGGCCCTGCGCACGCCAACGCCAGATGCAGAGGAAATCAAAATTCGTCACGGCGTGGCCAAACAAGTACTGGCCGATCCACACGCAAAAATCGACGTGCCCGGCATTGGCGAGCGCGACCCGAGAACTTTGTCCAAACAAGCCTTGGCCGCTGTCATCGAACCACGCCTTGAAGAGTTGTTCTTAATGGTGCAGCAAGTGTTGCGTGAATCGGGTTACGAAGAGTTGTTGTCCTCCGGTGTTGTGTTGACCGGTGGCACCAGCTTGATGCCTGGTATTGCAGAACTGGGTGAAGACATTTTCATGAAACCTGTACGAATCGGCGTGCCCGATTACGCTGGCGGTTTGGCGGACATGGTTCGCACCCCGCGCTTTGCAACAGCCATGGGTTTGCTACACGAAGCACGCGCACAGCATTTGCGTGGTCGCCGCGTGGCTTCGCAGGGTGGTGGCTTGAAGCAAACCGTACAAAAAATGAAAGAGTGGTTTTTGGGTAATTTTTAATTTTAGTTTTTATTCAAGTTTTTTTCGGCGATGTTAATTTTTGCTAGATAGGAGGCAAACACCATGTCATTTGAAATTCTCGAGACAGAAACCCAAGGGACTGTCATTAAAGTTGTAGGTGTAGGCGGCGCAGGCGGTAACGCGGTGGCCCACATGATTGCGCAAGGCGTTCAAAACGTCGAATTCATTTGCGCCAACACGGATGCACAGGCGCTGGCAAAAACCAAAGCCAATGTACTTATTCAGCTGGGCAAAACCGGTCTGGGTGCGGGTGCAAAACCCGAGGCAGGTCGCCAAGCGGCTGAAGAAGACCGTGACCGTATTCGCGATGCATTGCGTGGGGCACACATGGTGTTCATCACAGCCGGCATGGGCGGTGGTACAGGTACAGGCGCTGCACCGGTGGTTGCTGAAGTGGCCCAAGAGTTGGGTATTCTGACCGTGGCCGTAGTGACAAAGCCTTTCGAATTTGAAGGGACCAAACGCTGCAAGGCTGCAGAAGAAGGTCTGGAGAAATTGTCCAGCAAAGTGAACTCACTGATTATCGTGTTGAACGAGAAGCTGCTGGAAGTGGTTGGCGACGATGCAACCCAGGAAGATTGTTTCATTGCTGCCGACGATGTGTTGCACAACGCATGCGCTGGCATCGCAGAAATCATCAACGTGGAAGGCAACGTAAACGTCGACTTCGAAGACGTGAAAACAATCATGTCTGAAGTAGGCAAAGCCATGATGGGTACGGCAACTGCCAACGGTCCTGACCGTGCACGCGAAGCGGCCGAGCAAGCTATCGCTTCTCCTTTGCTGGAAGGTGTTGATTTGTCGGGTGCACGTGGTGTGTTGGTGAACATCACTTCAAGCAAGAGCCTGAAGCTGAAGGAAACCAAAGAAGTGATGAACATCATCCGTGCCTACGCGGCTGAAGACGCAACCGTGATTTTCGGTACAGCTTACGATGAAACCATGGGCGATGACCTGCGAGTCACTGTAGTTGCCACTGGATTGGGTCGTAAAGCAGCCAAGCCCACTTTGGTGCAGGCCGAGCAGTACCAGCCCATGGCTCGTACTGGTACGTTCGACGCTGTAAGCGGTCAGCAAGGTGAAACGGATTACGCCATTCCGGCTGTATTCCGCAATCCACGCGACAACGCAGCTTCACGCGTACAGGCTTTGCAAGACAGTGGCATGGATCGGTTTGACATTCCCGCATTTTTGCGACGTCAAGCAGACTGAACGTAGCAGGACTGCGAGTGCCACAATAAAAGCAAGCGATCTGCTTTTCGAGAACATTTTCGAGAAGTGAATGTCCTATCAACACCCTCGGTGGTTCGCGGGTGAAGTTTGCAGTTTTGCCGAAGACTGCAGATCCGCGATCTACCCAGGGTCGCTTGTGTGGTGTATTTTTGAGGTTTTAGGAGAAGTATAAAAATGACAATCAACATCGGTGACAAGTTGCCCAATGCAACCGTGTTCGAGTTTTTTCATGAAGAAACAGAGGGCTGTTCTTTGGGCCCAAACAAATTTGAAGTGGAAAAAGAGTTGGCCGGTAAAACGGTTGCAATCCTGGCCTTGCCCGGCGCGTACACACCTACCTGCTCTGCAAAACACGTTCCGGGTTTTATTGCGAACTATGATGCGTTCAAAGCCAAGGGTGTTGATGAAATTTGGTGTATCTCGGTGAACGATGCATTCGTGATGGGCATGTGGGGCAAGTCTTTGGGTGCGGAAGGCAAAGTACGCATGTTGGCTGACGGTTCAGCAGAATTCACCAAGAAAATTGGCATGGAACTGGACCTGACGGCACGCGGCATGGGTGTTCGGTCGAATCGTTATTCGATGCTGGTGAAAGACGGCGTAGTGACCCAATTGAATGTGGAAGCGCCCGGTGTATTCGAGATCAGCACGGCTGAAAAGCTGTTGTCGCAAATTTAAGAAATAACCGAGAAAACAGGGTAATTCGTGCAATTTTGCGACACTTTTACCCCGTTTTAACCCTAATTGGAGTTTGACCTCCATAAAAAATCTTGGGTTGAACTGACCGGGTGGTTACACTTCGGTGACAATTCAAGGAAAGTTGTGTGAAACAAAGAACCCTAAAACAAGTGTTGAGTGCCACGGGCATCGGCTTGCATTCCGGCAAGCGGGTGACCATGACGCTGCGACCAGCGCCACCCGACACAGGCATTGTGTTCAGGCGAGTCGACCTGCCAGAACCAGTGGATTTCCCTGTGAATGCGCTGGCAATTGGTGACACCCGCATGGCCTCCACACTCGAGAAAGACGGTGCCAAAGTTTCCACGATTGAACACCTGATGTCCGCTTTGTGTGGCCTGGGTGTCGACAACGCCTACATTGATTTGACTGCGGTAGAAGTTCCCATCATGGATGGCAGCGCCATCTCTTTCGTGTTTCTTATTCAGCAGGCCGGCCTGGTTGAACAATCCGCCTTGAAAAAGTTCATTCGGGTGAAGAAGTCGATCGAGGTTCGAGAAGGTGAGGGCGCAAGCCTGAAATACGCCAGTTTGAAGCCCTACGATGGTTTCCGCTTAAAATTCGAAATTGATTTTGGTCATCCCGCGATTGACAAGACCGGGCAAATGGTTGAAATCGACTTCTCCAGCACATCCTTTACCCGGGATATTGCCCGTGCGCGTACCTTTGGTTTCACGCAAGATGTTGAAACCTTGCGTAATCTGGGTTTGGCGCTGGGTGGTAACCTCGACAATGCGATTGTGATGGATGAGTATCGAATCCTGAATTCAGATGGTCTGCGTTACGACGATGAGTTTGTGAAACACAAGGTACTGGACGCGATCGGCGACCTGTACGTGATTGGCCATCCCATTATTGGCGAATACCAGGCTTACCGTTCTGGTCATGGTTTGAACAATCAGCTGATTCGAGCCCTGATTGAAGACCCCTCCTCGTACGAAGTGGTGACCTTTGAAAGTGTCAGGGAAACACCTACCGTATTTAGAGCAGATTGGGCGGTTGCCTAAGCGCCCGATTGTAAAATAATATTAAACACAACAAAATCTTGTGGTTTTCGGATACATTCTAGAAACTACTTGAATTTGTGGTGCTTGTTCAGGGCTTGGGTGGCTTCCTTCACTGGCGAATCCCCCAGCCGGTTTTCAAGGTTCAGCCATGCTTTTCTGGCGGCATCCGAGAAAACAGCCCTTTTTGGGCGACGCTCCAACTGCTTCGATGTCAGCGGATTGGTTTGTATTTGTAGCTGGATTTCGTTTATATTCATGCCCGAACCCTGCAGATGTTGAATCAGGCTGGGTAAGGATTGCCTCAGGCGCGTCAGCGCCGCCGGGGTCGACACGAAAATTTTTAGTTTGTCTTTTTTGATTGGTCCAACACTAAAGGTCACACCGCGAAGCGATGGCCATGTGTGAATAATCTTTTCAAGTCGACGCGATTGCGCCGCTTGAGTGATTAAAGAGCTGGTTTGTGGTTCCTGCATCAGGCTTGCCAAGGGAGATAATGCGGAATGCTTTGGTTTCACCGGGGTGTTCTCACTAAAACCCGTTAAAAACGGGTGAATTCGGTTCGCTACGCGGATTGAGGAGGTTATACATGCAGTTAATTCTTATGCGGGGTCCTTTTTCTCGCACCAGTGTACTCAGTATAAAGACCAGCCACGTTGCATTGTTGCTTGTTTTGCTGGTTATGTTGGCGGGGTCTTTCATGGCAGCCGGCCTGTATCTGGCCGCGCGCTACGGTGAACAAATCCCGGTCGTTCAAGACATTGTCTATTCCCAACAATTGGCAAAGCATCATGACGTGGCTGAAACCGGAAGCCCGCTGGACGCCATGGCTATTCGTTTGGCTGAAATGCGGGCTCAACTTGCCCGCCTGGATGCAGTGAGCGTGCGATTGTTAAAATCCAACGGGCTGGATACCAAAGTCACTCTAACGGAGCAACTGGGTCAGGGTGGTTTGCAGCAAAAAGATGAAAAGTCATTGAACTACAGGGAAGTCAAAACCGCCATTTCGGACGTGGCAAACCAGATTGAGCGACAGGCGGATGTCTTCAGTATCATCGACACCGACCTTCAAAGCGCCCGAGTCAAGTTTCTCAGTGTTCCCAACGAATCCCCCCTCACAGACACCATTGCAGTCAGCAACTTCGGTAACCGGATCGACCCGTTCACAGGCCGTCGGTCTGTTCATGAAGGGATCGATTTTATTGCACCCACCGGTACGCCTATTTTGGCTGCGGCAGCCGGTGTAGTGGTGGAGGCCAAGTGGCACCCAGGCTACGGCAATATGGTCGAAATTGAGCACAACAACAAAACCACCACACGCTACGCCCATGCGTCCAGGCTGCTGGTCAAACCCGGCGACATCGTACGGCTGGGTCAAAAAATTGCCTTGGTGGGCAGCACTGGCCGCTCTACGGGTCCTCACTTGCATTTTGAGGTGCGTGTAGATGGCGTGCCACAAAACCCCAACAAGTTCTTGGAAAAGAACGGTCTTCCCCGCCCCGGCCCTTCAACAGTGGCCGCCTTGAACGGCTTATTCTCGGAAAGCGCTCCTGTCCCGCTGGACTAGGCTTCGCGTGCTAAACTTCTAGGCTGTTTTTGGAATCGACCGGACCCAAAACCCGGTCGATTGACTTTCAGGCCCCTCAAGGGTCGAACCAGCCGACATTATGATCACAGACACTCTGAAAAAGCTTTTTGGCAGCCGCAATGAACGGTTGCTAAAGACCTACCGTAAAACCGTCAACCAAATCAATGCGCTCGAACCCACCATTCAGGCCCTGAGCGACGATGCCTTGCGTGCAAAAACTGCTGAATTCAAAGAGCGCCTGTCCAAAGGCGACACGTTGGACAGTTTGCTGCCCGAGGCCTTTGCCGTGGTTCGCGAGGCCAGCGTGCGGGTGTTCGGCATGCGGCACTTCGATGTGCAGTTGATCGGTGGCATGGCCCTGCATCAGGGCAAAATTTCAGAAATGCGCACGGGTGAAGGTAAAACACTGGTGGCTACTCTGCCAGCCTACCTGAATGCATTGGAAGGAAAAGGCGTTCATGTGATTACCGTGAACGACTATTTGGCTTCTCGCGATGCTGCCTGGATGGGCAAGCTTTACAGCTTCCTCGGCCTGACAGTGGGTTGTAACCTGTCCCGCATGCCACATGACCAGAAGCAAGCTGCTTATGCGTCTGACATCACTTACGGCACCAACAACGAATTCGGTTTTGATTACCTGCGCGACAACATGGTGTACAGCGTGGGCGAGCGTGTGCAGCGTGGTTTGAATTACGCGATCGTCGACGAAGTGGATTCAATTTTGATCGACGAGGCGCGCACGCCATTGATCATTTCCGGCCAGGCTGACGATCACACCGAGATGTATCGCAAACTGGACAGCTTGCCCAAGCAACTGGTGCGCATGCAAAGCGAGCAAAAGCCTGGCGAGGAAGAGGTGCCGGGCGATTTCTATGTGGATGAGAAAGGTCACCAAATCCAGATGAGCGAGGCCGGCCATGAAAAAGCCGAGCAGATTCTAAGCCAGATGGGTTTGTTGCCCGAAGGCGCCAGCCTGTACGATGCGGCCAACATTTCGCTGATGCACCACGTGATGGCCGCTTTGCGTGCCCACAATCTGTTTCACAAAGACCAGCACTATGTTGTTCAAAACGGTGAAGTGATCATCGTTGACGAATTCACGGGCCGCTTGATGCCGGGTCGTCGCTGGTCAGATGGCCTGCACCAGGCTGTGGAAGCCAAGGAAGGTGCCCGCATTCAGGCCGAGAACCAGACACTGGCCTCCATCACGTTCCAGAATTATTTCCGGATGTACAAGAAGCTGTCGGGCATGACCGGTACTGCGGACACGGAAGCGTTTGAGTTCCAGTCCATTTATGGCCTTGAAACCGTAATCATTCCAACGCACCGCCCAATTACCCGCAAAGATGCGCAAGACAAAATCTACAAAAGTGCGCGCGAGAAATACAACGCCATTCTTGAGGACATCAAGGACTGCTATGAGCGCGGTCAGCCTGTACTGGTGGGTACCACCTCGATTGAGAACTCTGAGCTGATCGCCAGTTTCCTGGAGAAGGAAAAGCTGCCGCACAACGTGTTGAATGCCAAGCAGCATGAACGCGAGGCCGAGATTGTGGCCCAAGCCGGGCGCCCCAAGGCCATTACAATTGCGACCAACATGGCAGGCCGGGGAACCGACATTGTGTTGGGTGGCAACTTGGAGCGTGAGCTGGCGGGCATTGAAAACAATGCTGAAATTGACGAAGCCGCCAAGCCAGCGCTGATCGAGAAAGCGCGCGCCGAATGGAAGCTGCGAAACGAGGCCGTGTTGGCCTCGGGTGGTTTGCACATTATTGGTTGTGAGCGCCATGAAAGCCGCCGAATTGACAATCAGCTGCGCGGCCGTGCAGGTCGACAGGGCGATGCGGGCTCATCGCGTTTTTATCTGTCGATGGAAGACCAGTTGCTGCGTATTTTCGCAGGCGACCGTGTTCGCGCGATTATGGAGCGCCTCAAGCTGCCAGAAGGCGAGGCCATTGAAGCAGGCATCGTGTCCCGCTCAATCGAGTCTGCCCAGCGCAAAGTTGAAGGCCGCAACTTCGACATTCGCAAGCAATTGCTGGAATACGATGATGTGTCGAACGAGCAGCGCAAAATCATCTACGCGCAGCGCAATGAAATTCTGGAATCCGCAGAAATTCGTGAAACCATCGGCAACTTGCGTCATGGAGCCCTGGAGGCAGTGTTCCGTGAGTACATCCCTGAAGAGTCTGTTGAAGAACAATGGGATCTCGAAGGCTTGGAAACCGTGCTGCGCAATGAATACCAGCTTGAGGCAACCTTGCGCAAATGGCTGGAAGAGGATGCCAAAAGCTCCGATGAAGACTTCCTGAAACGCATTCTGCAAATGGCCGATGAAATTTACGAAGCCAAAGTTCAATTGGTTGGTGTGGATTCCTTCGCCAAGTTTGAGAAAACACTGCTGTTACAAAGCATTGACACCCACTGGCGTGAACACCTGGCTGCGCTGGACTACCTGCGCCAAGGCATTCACTTGCGTGGCTATGCCCAGAAAAACCCAAAACAGGAATACAAGCGCGAAGCGTTTGAACTGTTTGGTGCCTTGCTGAACCGTGTGCGTGACGAGGTGGCCAAGGTGCTGCTGACCGTGCGTGTTCAAACAGCCGAGCAAGTGCAGCAGGCGGAGCAACAGCTGGAGCAGGAAGCGGCTGCGCATCTGGACAATATGCAGTACCAGCACCCCGATGCCAGTGGTGAAGAAGAGGAACAGGCCTCTGAAGAAGATCGTTCTGCCGCGCCGGCAAACGTTCCCCGCAGGGTGAGTGAAAAAGTGGGCCGTAACGACCCTTGCCCTTGTGGTTCCGGCAAAAAGTACAAGCAATGCCACGGAAAAATTTCCTGAGATTATTGAAATATTTGCGCGAAGCCCGCGTGCCAAGGAGTTGATCGCCATGCCTGTGAATTTGAATGTACCTGCTGCTGATGCACTGTTTCCAGTTGCTGGTTTGGACATGGGTTATGCCATGGCTCAAATTCGCAAACCCAACCGGAAAGATGTGCTGGTGGTGCGTGTGGCTGAAGGCAGTAGCGTGGCAGGTGTATTCACAAAGAACCGGTTTTGCGCCGCGCCCGTTCAGGTATGCCAAGCCCATTTGAAAGCAGGCAAAGGCATTCGAGCCTTGGTGGTGAACACCGGTTGCGCCAACGCGGGCACGGGCGAACGTGGTTTGGCGGATGCACGTGCAACCACGGCCAAGGTGGCCGAGCTGCTGGGTGTGCTACCTGAGCAGATTCTGGTGTTTTCAACCGGCGTTATTCTTGAGAACTTGCCCATGGATCGTCTGTTGTTGGGCATTGACCAGGCGGTTGCAGGTTTGGGCAAAGCCGATTGGCTGGATGCAGCCACTGCAATCATGACCACCGACACATTGCCCAAGGCCAGCAGCCGCAGGCTGAAGGTGGGTTCCGGTGAAATTGCAATCACTGGTGTGTCCAAGGGTGCTGGCATGATTCGCCCCAACATGGCCACAATGCTGGGTTACCTGGCCACCGATGCAGCAATCGCTCAGCCGGTGCTGGAAAAGTGGACGACAGCCATGGCCGATGCGTCGTTCAACCGAATTACGATCGATGGCGACACCTCGACGAATGACAGCTTCGTGGTGATTGCCACTGGCAAAAGCAAGGCAGTCAATATTCAAACCGGAGAAGAGCCCGAAGCAGCAGCAGTATTCGAGGCACTGAAGGCCGAATCGATCAAGCTGGCGCAGGCCATTGTGCGCGACGGCGAAGGGGCCACCAAATTCATTACAGTGAAGGTAGAGCAGGCTGGCAACGAAGAAGAGGCTTTGAAAGTGGCTTATGCCATTGGTCACTCTCCTTTGGTGAAAACTGCTTTCTTTGCATCAGACCCCAACCTGGGCCGCATTTTGGCGGCGGTTGGATACGCCGGCATTGATGATCTGGATCAAACCAAGATTCAGCTGTACCTGGGCGACGTGTACGTGGCTCAAAATGGCGGCCGTCATCCGGATTATCGTGAGGAACAGGGCCAGGCCGTGATGAACGACGCAGAAATTACCGTGCGGGTTCAATTGGGGCGGGGCAGTGCCAGCACCACCGTGTGGACCACCGACTTTTCGCATGACTATGTCACCATCAACGCGGACTACCGCAGTTAACTGCGGAGCGCCATGAGTACCCAGCACAACGACGGCAAGGCCATTCTTGAGCAACTGAGCCGTATCGCCCAAGCCTTGGAGCAGGGGGTGATGAAGGCCCCCACAAACTGGAATGCCTCGACTGCATTCCGGCTGCATCACCGGGCAGGTCAGTTGCGACTTGAGCCAGTCAAAACTGTCGAGTCCCTGGATGCCGCAGTGCTTAAAAACATTGGTCCACAACTCGAAAAAGTGGATCGGAACACCCACCAGTTTGTGAAAGGCCTGCCAGCCAACAATGTGTTGCTGACTGGTGCGCGTGGCACAGGCAAATCGAGTTTGGTGCGTGCCATGTTAAGCCGCTATTCGGCACAAGGCCTGCGCCTGATCGAGGTCGACAAAACAGATTTGTTGTTTTTGCAAGATGTGGTGGATTTGGTCAATGGGCGACCTGAGCGTTTTATTGTGTTTTGTGACGACCTTTCCTTCGAAGAGGGAGAGGCCGGGTACAAGGCGCTGAAAAGCGTGCTCGATGGCTCTATCGCGGGCACCTCTGACAATGTGTTGATTTACGCCACATCGAACCGACGCCATTTGTTGCCGCAAATGATGAAGGACAATCTTCAAACCCAGCACATGGAAAACGGAGAAATCCGTCCAGCTGAAGGCATCGAAGAAAAGGTATCGCTGTCGGATCGATTCGGTGTGTGGGTGTCCTTCCATGCGTTTAATCAAGATGAATATCTGGCTGCGGTGCAAGTGTGGCTGGAGCATTTCAATATGCCTTACACCGATGAGGCTCGCCACATTGCACTTCGGTGGACGATTGAGCGCGGTAGCCGCAGTGGTCGACTGGCTTATCAGTTTGCCAAACACTGGGCAGGCTCGAACGGCTTGTGAACCAAATGGCGAGTTCGCATGTGAAACCCCGAATTGATGTTGCAGTGGCCGTGGTCTTCAACGCCGCTGGGCAAGTACTTTGGGGTTGCCGGCCAGAGGGCAAGCCTTATGCCGGTTATTGGGAGTTTCCTGGCGGTAAAGTAGAGCCAGACGAGACAGTATGGCAAGCCCTTGTGCGTGAGCTGAAAGAAGAACTGGACATCACCGCACTGCAGGGTGGTCCGTGGTTCCGCATTGAACACGATTACGAGCATGCCAATGTGCGCCTGCATTTGTACCGAGTTTGGCATTTTGAAGGTACACCCAAATCGCTGGAGCAACAGCCCTTTACCTGGGCCAGCCTCGACAGTTCCGACCTTTCCCCGATTTTGCCTGCGACTGAACCGCTGTTGCCCAAATTGGCCCAGCCCACGGTGATGGCGTTGAGTAACTATGAAGCCGGGTTCGAAGCCTGTGCCGAACGATTGGAGCGGGGCTTGAACGCGACCAAGCTCCCGGTTTATGTTCAGTTTCGTGAAAAGACCCTGAGCGGCGATGCCTTGATTCAGGCTTTTGAGCACTGTTATGGCTTGTGCCAGAAAACCGGACAGGCGATGTTGTTGAATTCGGATACCTGGGTTAATTTGCGTGAGCACCTGGACGCTTTGCCATGTCCGCTGCATTTGACGCAAGCGCATTTGCTGTCCGGGCAATTTCAGGATTTACAGTGCGCTGGCGCTTCTGTGCATGATGCAGGCAGCCTGCGAATTGCCTTTGATCGTGGCTTGAGTTATGCCGTGTTGGGTGCTGTGAAACAAACTACATCGCATCCGGAACAGTCGGGTTTGGGCTGGGAAAGGTTTCTTGAAATAACGCAAGCTGCGCGATTGCCAGTGTTTGCGATTGGGGGACTGGCCGGCCACGATATTTCTGACGCTCGTTTGCACGGCGCTCATGGCATTGCCATGCTCAGTCAGTTCGGGGTTGCCTGAGCGATTTACAGGTTACAAAGCCTGATCTTGAATTCAATCGGTTCGAGGTAAGGGTTATTTTTGCTAACCCCGTTCGCATTCGGAATGTTGAATCGAATCCACAACATATACTTGTTGGCGCTGAATTCGGGCACCACTTCCAGGTCGCTTGGTAAATCAACTCGCAACAGCTGAAATGTTTTGCCACTCATCTGCTGGGTGTAATTGCCTTGCTCGGCAGTCACTACGCTCATTTCGCCGCTGTGGCGCAAAATTTTCAGCACCAGTTCAATGGCTTTGGCCAGGGGCCGCATAGGCTCAAACCAGGCCTCAATATCGACGCGTCGCGCTTGGGCAGAACGGGACTGCCAGCGGTGGTAACCAGGCAGGTCAAATTCGCAAACGCCGCCTGGAATAGTGCAGCGGCTGCGAATAATCATCAGGAATTCATTGTCTCGCAGATGGTAGCCCAGTCGACCATTGCACTGGTTCAATTGCGTGGCGGTGGAGTCAATGCTGGCCAGTGTTTCCTCGAGCATGTTGCGATCGACGCCTGGGTGTCCTCTGAATTGAACCAGCGATGCGCGCTGCCGGTCCAGCTCCTGGAGCAAATCACTTTTTAAATCAGCACGCGAGCCGACTTCAATGATTTCAAACAGAGTGAGCAGGGCAGTGTGGTGGTCAAGTCGGTGGTCTTGCGACATGAAGAAGCCGAATTTGGCGAATAAATCTTCAAGGCGCAACAGCGTGCGAATTCTCTCGTTGAGTGGAAACTCGTATGTGGTGATTTGAGTGACCGGGTTGGTGGTCTGTTGTTCGTCTGTAACTTGAGTCACCGAGCCATCGCAATTAAAAGGAACATCAGGTGTGATTGTGGCGCACCTGTGGTTTTCATGCAAATAGCAAGGTCATTTTTGCGCTTTTTTTATTAATTTTTGGTGCAGAAAGTCGATTTTTTTAATCAGTTCGGCTAGCCCGCCATTGTTTTCGATCACCTCTGTTGCACCTGCCAACCGCTTCTCTCGGGTGGCCTGGTTCTGTATTACGGCGCGTACTTGCGTTTCCGGCCAACCGTTGCGTTGAATCACCCTTTGAACCTGCTGTTCCACTGGGCAATCGACCACAATGATTTCATCCATCAGTTCGCCCCAGCCCCCTTTTTCAAACAGCAGCGGCACCACCAGTACGAAGTACAGTGTTGCGCCGGTGTCAAGTTGTTGCTGAACAAGCTGGCGGATTTTTGGGTGAAGAATTTTCTCCAGCGCAATACGCTTCTCGGGTTCTTTGAATACCAAAGCCCGCATGTGATCGCGATTCATGCTGCCGTCGGGAAGCAATGCCTCACGGCCAAACGCTTTCTGTATGTCGGGTATCGCCAGGCCTCCGGTCTTGGTCAGGCTGTGGGCAATTTCGTCGGTATCGATGATCGTGGCGCCCAAGGCTTGAAGCCGACTGGAAACCGCAGTTTTCCCAGATCCAATTCCGCCGGTCAGGCCCACCACCAACTGCTTGGGTTTGTTTAAGGCTATGTGCATGGCTTGTTTAAATCCACTTGGTCAGGTCAAAGCCTGCCATCCACGCCAATGCACCCATGACCAGGCAAGGGCCAAAGGGGAATGCATCGGTTTTTTTCTTTCCGCGAATGGTTTGAATAATCAGGCCGAATACAATGCCGGATACAGAGGCAAACAACACCACGCTGAAAAGGGATGTGACTCCCAACCAAGCGCCAATTGCAGCCAACAGTTTGAAATCTCCGTAGCCCATGCCTTCTTTTCCTGTGGCCAGCTTGAAGAGTTGGTAGATCAGCCACAACACCAGGTAACCCATGGCGGCCCCAGAGACCGCGCTGGCCAAAGGCACAAATTCGACAAAAAGGTTAAACAGCAAACCAGCCCACAACAGGGGTAGGGTAATGCTGTCGGGCAACAGGTAAGTATCGAGGTCAATCAGTGCCAAAGCCAGCAGGCTGGCTGCAAATGCCATCAAGGCCAAGGCCACAACGCCGGGTGGGTGAAGCAAGCCAATGGCCAGAAAAAGCCCCCCGCACAACAGTTCAACGACAGGGTAGCGCAAGGAGATCTTGCTTTTGCAATGACCACACTTACCACGCAGAAGCAGGTAAGAAATGACGGGAATGTTATGCCAGGCTTTCAAAGGCGTTTTACAAGCCGGGCAATGGGACGCGGGCAGAAACAGGTTAAACCGCGGAAATTCCTCGGGCTCACGGCCCTGGGCTTCAGCAAGGTCTGCATCCCAGGCTCGTTGCATCATGATGGGCAAGCGGTGAGCCACCACATTCAGAAACGAACCGATACAAAGCCCCAGCAGCACGCCTAGCACAAGCCATTGGGCTGGCTCCAAACCATTCAGTGCGGTCAAACAATGTCTCCCATATTGAAGATCGGCATGTACATGCCCACGATGAGCACGCCCACCAGTATGCCAATAATGCACATAATCATGGGCTCCATGACGGTGGACAGTGTATCCACTTTGTCATCAAGATTGGTTTCATACTGATTGGCCAGTCGTTCCAGCATCGAGTCCATCCTGCCCGACTCCTCCCCAATCCGAATCATCTGGATCGATTCTGGCGGAAACAGTCGACTGTTCTCCATGCTGTCGGAAACCCGACCACCCGAGGCAACGGCTTGCCGTATTTCAAGCGTGGCATCCTGAAAGCTTCGAATTTGGGACACACTGGCCACCGATTCCAATGCTGAAGTGATCGGCACGCCCGAAGCGCTCAAGGTTGCGAAAGTGCGTGTCCAGCGTGCATGAACCGCGGTTTTCATCAGGTCGCCAACCAATGGCATTCGCAACAACAGAATGTCCATTGAGTTTTTGAATTTTTGATTTCGGCGATACATTTGAAACAGGCTGTACATACCCAGGCCCATGCCAGCCAGCACCATCAACCCGTATTCCTGAAGAAAGTCGGAGGCTTGCAGCAGCAGCGTGGTGAGCAAAGGCAGCTCAGCATCAAACTGAGAGTAAATGGACTTGAACGAAGGCAGGACAAACAGCAACATGCCCACTGTGACACCAATTGCCACCAACACCACAATGCTTGGGTAAATCATGGCTTTGCGCACTTTTTGCCGAATTCGCAATGTTTTTTCAATGTGGGTGGCCAAACGCCCCAGTGCTGAGTCGAGTTCACCGGCGTTCTCGCCGGCGGCCAGGGTGTTACAAAACAGATTGTCGAAACAGCGTGGGTGTTTGCGCATGGCCTCGCTGAGTTTCAAGCCGCTTTCCACGTCAGCCCGAATGGCTCTAACCACTGTTTGAATGGCTCTTTTGGATTTGCTGGTCATGCCGCCCGCAATCAAACCAAGGCTTTGCCCCAGCGGTACGCCTGACTGAATCATGACCGCAAGCTGCCTGACAAACGAGGCCACCAAGACCAATTGGATATTGCTGCCAGTGTAGGGTTTGGCTTTTCGAAGTGAGCTGGCTTTGACACCTTGCCGGCTTAGCTGATAGCGGGCATGGTCAATTGACCTTGCCCTGATTTCGCCTGATCGGGCCTTTTGTGCTTTGCCTTTGGGTTTCTCTGTCCACAAAAACAGCAAGTCCCCTGAAGGGGGGTTCTCTCTCAGGTTTGCATTCATTGTGCGCTCGCAAGCAGATTAATCGGCTTTTGTCGCGCCCAGAATTTCCTCGATGCTGGTGATGCCCAAGCGAACTTTGGCAACGCCCGATTCACTCATGCTGGCAATGCCCTCTTGGCGGGCAAGGCGCTCCATGTCGAGAGCAGATGCACCCGAAATGATGAGTTCCTGCATGGCCTCGGACACGGGTAACACTTCGTAAATCCCGGTGCGACCAGAGTATCCTGTGCCATTGCAGGCCTCGCAGCCCACCGCGCAGAAGGGTGTCCAATCCTCTTGGGGGACCTCTTTCAAAAGGCCAGAGGTGGTCAATGCCTGCAGCCCGAGCGGGTGCGGTGACTTACAACTGCAAAGTTTGCGCACCAGTCTTTGCGCAATAATGAGACTGACCGACGAGGCAATGTTGAAGGTTTCAACACCCATGTTTTTCAAGCGGATGATGGACGACACGGCGTCGTTGGTGTGCAAGGTGGACAGTACCTTGTGACCAGTTTGTGAGGCTTTGATTGAAATGTCTGCTGTTTCAAGGTCCCGGATTTCGCCGACCATGATGACGTCGGGATCCTGACGCAGCAGGGCTCGCAAGGCCTTGGCAAAAGTCAGGCCGATCCGCTCGTTGATATTGACCTGGTTGATGCCCGGCAGATTGATTTCTGCGGGGTCTTCTACGGTGCTGATGTTGATGGAGTCGTTGTTCAGCATTTGCAGAAAGGTGTACAGGGAGACTGTTTTCCCGCTGCCAGTGGGCCCGGTGACCAGAATCATGCCGTGTGGTTTTGCCAGGGCTTTTTCGACAGCCGTGCGCTGGGTCGTGTCAAACCCCAGTTGCTCAAGTTTTAGCAGCGATTTGCTGGAGTCGAGCAAACGCATCACAATTTTCTCACCAAACAAGGTGGGCAGGGTGCTGACCCGGAAGTCGATTTTGCGTTCATCGGCTCCGAGAGTGAGTCGGATTCGGCCGTCTTGGGGAACACGTGTTTCGGTGGTGTTCAGACGGCTCATAATCTTGATCCGAGCCGCAATTTTTGATTTGGCGGCCAGCGGGGGCTGTGAGGTTTCCTGAAGTACGCCGTCAATGCGGAATCGAACCCGGTAGCTTTTTTCATAGGGTTCAAAGTGGATGTCCGAGGCCCCTTTTTTCAGGGCATCACTCAGCACTCGCTGAACGAACCGCACAATTGGAGCATCGTCGACGTCCGGTGAGGCTTCCTCATTGTTTGAATTGCCAGCGTCAGATTCAACCTCGGTCAGCAGGCCTTCATCCATGCCTTGAGAGGGATCATTTTTTTCGATGCGGCTAAGTAACTTGTCGTATTCAACCACGACAGGTTCCACCTGCAACTGGGTGCGAAACTTCAGTTGCTGAATGGTGCTGAGGTCAGTGGGGTCGGCCATGGCTACACTGAGCGAGCCGTGGCGACGATTCAATACAAAAGCTTCCAATCCCTTTTCAGCCTGAATCAAATCCGCTTCAAGGCTTTCGCGGTTGTCGTCAAACTGGCTCAGGTCGAGCAAAGGGTATCCAAAATGTTGTGCAACCGTGCTGGCCAAGAGTTCGGCGCTCACCAGGCCGTTGCTCACAATCCACTCGGCCACGGATCGGCCTTGGGCCTCTTCTGCAGTCAACTGCTCCAGCTGGGCGTTGTCCAGAATTCCTTTGGCGGTCAGTGCCCGCACAAGCCCTGAGCTTTTGACAATTGCACTACTGATGCTCATAGATCAAGATCCTTGAAAGTGAACGGTTTGGATCAACAGTTGTATTGCCCAACTATGCGTATTCAGTATGTACTTATCAATCACCTAGGCGGATGTTTTTCGCGCGGATCAAGTGTTGCGATTCACGGCAACATCGCACAGCACCGCCAGTGCTTCAGTATACGGGTTGCTGGTCAGTGATCCCAGGCGGGTCTTCGCCGAATCTGCCAGCGCCTGCGCCTTGTTGCGCGTGTAAGCCAGTGAGCCGGTTTGCTCTATGCTCGCCATAATGACGCTCACATCCTGGGTGCCGCCATTGGCAATCGCATCCCGAATTTGGTTTTGTACCTGTGGTTTGGCGTGCTGCATGGCGTGGATCAGGGGCAGGGTGGGTTTGCCTTCGCGAAGGTCGTCGCCCACATTTTTGCCCAAAGCTGCACTTTCTCCAGCGTAATCAAGTACGTCATCGATCAGTTGAAACGCACTGCCTACTTCTGCGCCGAAACGGCCCAGGTTTGTGATCGCTTCCTTGCTCTGCCCGGTGACAATGCCCGCCAGTCGGCAGGAGGCTTCAAACAGCTTGGCAGTTTTAAAGTCGATGACCTGCATGTAGCGCGCTTCTGTGACATCGGGGTCTTTGCAGTTCAACAACTGCAATACTTCGCCTTCGGCGATGGTGTTGGTGGCCTCTGACAGTACGTCCATGACATCCATCAAGCCAATTTTTACCATCATCTGAAACGAGCGGGAATACAGGAAGTCGCCCACCAGCACTGCAGCCGAGTTTCCGTACTCTGCATTCGCAGTCAGGCGGCCGCGGCGCATGTCCGATTCATCGACCACATCATCGTGCAGTAGTGTGGCGGTGTGAATAAATTCAACAATTGCAGCCAATTCAATGGCTTGCTGCATTTGTTGCTGGGTTGCACCCAAGGCCCGTGCGGTCAATATAACCAATGCGGGGCGCAACCGCTTTCCACCTGCATTGATAATGTAATCGCTGATCTGGTTGATCAGGCTGACCTCGGAATGCAGGCTGGTTCGAATGACCTGATCAAGTTGCTGCATGTCGGCCGCGATGGGGGACAACACACTTTTCACACTGGGAACTGGGCTGGGCATGGGTTCACTGCATGTCGGGATGATTTATGTTGCGCTTATTGTACTTGACGGTGTTTGCGAAAAGCCGCACCGGGTCAACAGAATGAACGCTGGATGATCACAAGGCTTTGACAACATTGCACTTTCCGAGCATAATTGCGGGCTATCCGAATTTTTTCGGGTTCATTAATTGAAAGTTAGTTTAAAGAAATAAGGGTCAACTATGTACGCGGTCATAAAAACCGGCGGCAAGCAATACAAAGTTGCTGCTGGCGAAAAATTGAAAATAGAACAGATACCTGCTGACATTGGCCAAGAAATCTCTCTGAACGAAGTGCTTGCTTGCGGTAGCGGCGACACAGTTAAAGTGGGTACTCCACTGGTTCAAGGGGCTTCGGTCACTGCAGTTGTTTTGGCACACGGTCGTCACGACAAAGTGAAGATCTTCAAGATGCGTCGTCGCAAGCACTACCAAAAGCGTCAAGGCCATCGCCAGAACTACACTCAAATCCAGATCCAAGCCATCAACGCTTGATAGAGGAGAATGACTCATGGCAAGTAAGAAAGGCGGCGGCTCTACGCGCAACGGACGTGACTCAGAAGCCAAGCGACTGGGTGTGAAGGTGTTTGGCGGTCAGGCAATCAATGCCGGCGGCATCATCATTCGCCAACGCGGCACACGTTTTCATGCTGGCGACAACGTCGGCATGGGCAAAGATCACACATTGTTCGCCCTGACAGACGGTCAGGTGCAGTTCTCAGTGAAAGGCGCTCTGCGCCGCAAAACTGTGAGCGTGGTCAACGAGGGTTAATTTCCTTCGTTTGCACCGCACACCGTGCTTGGTCCGATAGCCCTGCATTGCAGGGCTATTTTCGTTTTTGGACAGGTACATTCAAATTTAAAGTTAAAAGGCGCAGTTAGCGGGCGCAGTTATCAGGAATAAGCATGAAATTCATCGACGAAGCAACAATTGAAGTGTTCGCAGGCAAGGGCGGCAATGGCTCTGGCAGCTTTCGTCGAGAGAAATTCATTCCCAAGGGCGGCCCGGATGGAGGCGATGGCGGCAAGGGTGGCAGCGTGTTTGCCGAAGCCGATCGCAACCTGAATACCTTGATTGATTACCGTTTTTCCAAGCAGCACCGTGCCAAGGGCGGCGAAAACGGCCGTGGATCTGATTGCTATGGCGCAGCCGGGCCAGACATTGTGTTGAAAATGCCAGTGGGCACCACCATCGTGAATGCCGAAACCGGACTGGTGGTCGCCGATCTGACCGAACATGGCCAGCAAGTGCTGATTGCCAAGGGCGGCGATGGCGGCTTGGGCAACATTCACTTCAAAAGCAGTGTGAACCGTGCGCCACGCCAGTTCACCAAGGGTAAAGACGGCGATTCAGCCCGCTACAAGCTGGAATTGAAGGTGTTGGCCGATGTGGGTTTGCTGGGCATGCCCAACGCGGGCAAATCCACCCTGATTGCTGCGGTATCGAACGCCCGCCCCAAAATTGCGGATTACCCCTTTACCACCTTGCACCCCAACCTGGGCGTGGTGCGAATTGGGCACGCCCAAAGCTTTGTGATCGCTGATGTACCTGGCTTGATCGAGGGTGCCGCCGAAGGCGCGGGCCTGGGTCATCAGTTTTTGAAGCACTTAAGCCGCACACGCGTGCTATTGCACCTGGTTGACTTGGCCCCGTTTGACGACAACGTAGACCCAGTTCACGAGGCCGCGGCCATTGTCGAAGAACTGCGAAAATACGATGAAGACCTGTGGGCCAAACCCCGCTGGTTGGTGTTGAACAAAATCGACATGATCGCTGAAGAAGACCGGAAAGCCAAAATCGACGATTTTGTAACCCGATATCGCGAGAAGACCGGTTGGCAAGGGCAGGTTCACCCCATTTCAAGTTTGACCGGTGAGAACACGGCCAACCTGATGCGCTCTGTGTACGAGAACCTGGTGCAGCAAATGCAAGTGGAATTCCCACCCGAGCCTGATGCACGCTTTCGCGAAAGCACAGGTACACTCATCAATCCTCAAGAAACTGGCGACGATCAGGAGTAATTTCCGTGGCAGAGAAATCTCTGGCAAATCAACGTGTGGTGGTCAAAGTTGGCAGCTCGCTTGTCACCAAGGGTGGCAAGGGCGTGGACATGGAGTCCATTCGTGCATGGGCGGCACAAATCGCGGAATTGACCAATCAAGGTTGTGAGGTGGTGCTGGTTTCTTCAGGCGCAATTGCCGAGGGCATGAAACGCCTGAAATGGGCCAAACGCCCCAAAGAAATTCATGAGCTGCAAGCTGCTGCGGCGGTGGGGCAAATGGGTTTGGTACACGCCTACGAAATTGGCTTTGCTGAACATGGTCTGGTGTGTGCGCAAGTGTTGTTGACCCACGCAGATTTGGCCGATCGCGAACGCTATCTGAATGCACGTTCTACCCTGTATTCCTTGTTGGGCCACAAAGTAGTGCCCATCATCAATGAAAACGACACAGTCGTGACCGACGAAATTCGCTTTGGTGACAACGACACCCTGGGCGCATTGGTCACCAACCTGGTTGAAGCCGACACCTTGGTTATTTTGACCGACCAGGTGGGCCTGTACAGTGCCGACCCTCGCAAAAATCCTGATGCCAAATTCATTCATGAGGAAACTGCGGGCAACCCTGAGCTTGAGAAAATGGCAGGTGGTGCGGGCAGCAGTGTGGGTACCGGCGGCATGATCACCAAGATTCTCGCAGCCAAACGTGCTGCAAGAAGTGGCGCGGCCACGGTCATTGCCAGCGGTCACGAGCCCAATGTGCTGGTTCGCCTGATGAAGGGTGAACCGGTGGGCACTTACCTGAAAGCCCCGCTGGGTCGCTTGGCGGCGCGAAAACAGTGGATGGCCGACCATCTGAAATTGAAAGGTTCGCTGTTGCTGGACGCAGGCGCGGCCGAGGCTTTGCGCAAGAAGAAAGGCAGTTTGTTGCCCATTGGCGTAACAGGTTGCCAAGGCAATTTCCAGCGAGGTGACGTGGTAGCCTGCCTGAGCCCAGAGGGCGAGGAAGTGGCACGTGGCTTGGTGAATTATGCAGCCGCCGAGGTTAAAAAAATTGCCAAGCAACCCACCAGCGCGATAGAGTCCATCCTTGGTTATCTGGATGAACCTGAGTTGATACACCGAGACAACATGGTGGTATTGGCCTGACACAACAAATTTGCAAGGAAGGAGTGGGCTGATGGAGCTGTCGATGTGGAAAAACAGCGGGCAGTTTTTCGACTGGAAAGGCCACTTCATCTTTGTGCAAGACACTGCGGCATCCAATAAACCAGTGTTGCTGCTTATTCACGGTTTTCCAACCGCAAGTTACGACTTTCATTTGCTGTGGCCTGATCTGGCCGAAACTCATCGTTTGATCGCATTCGACATGCTGGGCTATGGCTATTCCGACAAGCCGCGCACCTGGCAGCATTCCATTTTTAACCAGGCCGACATTGCAGAAGCGTTGTTGAAGAGCAAAGGTGTGGATGAATGCACAATGATTACGCACGATGTGGGCGACACCGTGGGCCAGGAGTTGCTGGCCCGCCATGCTGAGGGAAAACTGGGTTTTCGCTTAAAGCGAGTGGTGATGCTGAACGGCGGCCTCTTCCCCGAAACACACCGAGCCATTCTGGTTCAAAAACTGCTCCTCAGTCCCTTCGGGTTTGTGTTCACCCGATTCATGAAAAAGGAAAAGCTGTCTGCCAGCCTGCGCAGCGTGTGCTCGGCGGGATTAAGCGATGCTGATATTGATGCAGCCTGGACGCTGATGGCCCACAAGAAAGGCAACTTGTGCATGCACCTGTTGATTCAGTACATGCGCGAAAGGCGCGAAAACCGTGACCGTTGGGTAGAAGCCTTGCAAAAAGCCGACATGCCCTTTGCGTTGATTGATGGCGTTGAAGACCCGATTTCCGGCGAGCACATGGTGCAGCGCTTTGAAGAACTGGTACCCGGCAAACAAACCATTCGATTGGCAGGTTTGGGGCACTATCCACACCTGGAAGACGCTGCAAAAGTGTTGGGTGCATTGAAACCCCTGCTGGATAGGCAATAGAATAAAAAAAACGCGAACCTGGTGGTTCGCGTTTTTTTATGTCGACTCAGGTTTTTCTTGGGTTTCTTCGGTTTTAACAGCAGGCTCCCAGTGGTCGCCCCTAGGCAGTCGCCTTGGGTCATTTCTGGAAAACAGCAGTTTGGCCAACTCTCCCAATGCTTGTTTGTACACTTCCCGTTTGAAATCAATTACGTTTTCAAGTGGAACCCAATACTCGTTCCAACGCCAGGCATCAAATTCGGGGTGTTCAGTAGCCCGCAGGCTGACATCACAATCCCTTCCAACCAATTTCAGCAAAAACCAGATTTGTTTCTGGCCCTTGTAGCTTCCCCGCCATTCCCGTCGAATCCAGTGATCAGGCACGGTGTACCGCAGCCAATTCCTGGTTCTTCCTATAATTTCAACATGTTCTGGCAACAAGCCAACTTCTTCGTGGAGTTCCCGGTACATGGCTTGTTCAGGCGATTCACCATGTTTAATTCCGCCCTGCGGAAATTGCCAGGAATGTTCACGAATTCGCTTACCCCAAAAGACCTGCTTTCGGGAATTGGTCAAAATAATGCCGACGTTGGGACGGTAGCCTTCTTTATCAAGCATACGCGCCCCGCAGATTTCTTTACAATTTAGAGTCATTATAAGCACCCGCCTGCGTTTGTACACCTAGGGTATCCGCGCTGCGAGCGGATAAAAGTACAATCGCAGTTCTAACCAATTCATTACTCACGAGTTTTTTGCAAATGCGCGCCACCCAGTTTTTTTTGAATACCCTGAAAGAAGCCCCTGCTGACGCAGAAGTGATCAGCCATCAACTGATGATGCGGGCTGGAATGATCAAGCGCTTGGCCGGTGGCATTTACACCTACATGCCTGTGGGTCTGCGTTCAATTCGCAAAGTGGAAAATATTGTTCGCGAAGAAATGAACCGCGCTGGCGCGCTTGAGTTGCTGATGCCAGCCGTTCAGCCTGCCGAGCTGTGGCAGGAAAGCGGCCGTTGGGAAAAGTACGGCCCCGAGCTGTTGCGCATGAAAGACCGGCACGATCGTGATTATGTGATTGGCCCGACGCACGAGGAAGTGATCACCGACGTGGTGCGCAAGGAAGTGAAAAGTTACCGACAACTGCCACTGAACCTGTACCAGATTCAAACCAAGTTTCGAGATGAAATTCGTCCCCGTTTTGGTGTGATGCGTGGTCGCGAATTCGTGATGAAAGACGCCTATTCTTTTGATCGCACGCAAGAAGCCGCCCTGAAAACCTATGATGTGATGTACGACGCTTACCGCCGTATCTTCACCCGCCTTGGTTTGAACTTCCGGGCTGTGAATGCCGACACCGGTTCAATTGGCGGCAACCGCAGCCACGAATTTCATGTTATCGCCGACACAGGTGAAGATGCAATTGCATACTGCCCCAGTTCAGACTATGCCGCCAACGTTGAATTGGCTGAGGCGGTGTGCACCGCGCAACGCCCAGCCGCCAGCAAGACCATGGACAAGGTACACACCCCCGGCAATTCGACCTGCGAAGCAGTAGCTGCGCAGTTGGGGCTGGCTTTGACCGCAACTGTTAAAAGTGTGGTGTTTGCCAATGAGTACCTGGAAAAAGATGAAACCAAGCCAGTCAAGAAGGTACAAATTGTATTGGCGTTGGTGCGGGGTGACCACGAGGTAAACGACATCAAGTTGGGCAAACTGGCGGGCGTTCAGGAACTGCGCCTGGCCACTGAAGCTGAAATTGTGGCTGCTTTTGGCACCCAACCCGGTTATTTGGGCCCAGTTGGCTTGTCGCCAGATGTGCGGGTGGTGGCTGACCGCAGCGTCGCCGCCATGGGTGATTTTGTATGCGGTGCCAACGCCGCAGACTATCACTACGCGGGTGTGAATTGGGGGCGTGACTTGCCCGAGCCCGAGGTGTCCGACATTCGAAATGTTGTTGAAGGCGATCCCTCGCCAGACGGCAAAGGTGTGCTGGCCATGTGTCGTGGTATTGAGGTGGGCCACGTGTTCTATTTGGGCACCAAGTACTCGGAAGCCCTGCAAGCCAAGTTTTTGGAAGAAAACGGCAAGCCAGCAGTGATTGAAATGGGCTGCTATGGCATTGGTGTTACCCGTATTTTGGGTGCTGCCATTGAGCAAAATTTCGACGATCGCGGCATTATTTGGCCATTGAGCATCGCGCCTTTTGAAGTGGTCTTGTGCCCAATCGGCTACAAGAAAAGCGACGAAGTGAAGGCGCAGGCCGACAAGCTTTATCAGATGCTGAAAGATGCTGGCGTGGATGTGATGCTGGACGACCGCGATGAGCGCCCAGGCGTGATGTTCGCAGATTGGGAGTTGATTGGCGTGCCGCTGCGGGTTACCTTGGGTGACCGTGGCCTGAAAGAGGGCAAAGTAGAGTTTCAGTCTCGCGATGGCAAGGTTGAAAAGCGCGATGTTGAAGTTGGGGAAATTTTTGAGCAGTTGCGTGTTGAGCTTGCCAGCAGGCAAGTCAGTTTGTAATCCGTTTGCCCGGTTGGTGCACAGTGCCCGCAGGGTGCTTGCGCTTGCTGCGGTTGTAGTGGCTGCGACCGGTGTTGGTTCACCGGTCTTTGCCAATCAGCAATACGAACCCATGGCAGACCATGTGCGCCTGGCGCTTCGTACCGCCTTGAATGCCCCTGCGGCACCACGTCCAATTTTTGATTCCGTAAGCCACCGTATCGACTGGATGGCCGACATGTCACGCCGCCTGGCCCGCCGTATACCTGATTTCACCCAGCGAACAGAACTCATCAAGATTATTCGCTATGAGGCGCAACGAGTTGGCATTGATCCTCAAATTATTTTCGCTTTAATTGAGGTTGAAAGTAACTTCCGTGCCGATGCGGTGAGCCATGCCGGGGCCATTGGTTTGATGCAGGTAATGCCGTTTTGGACTGATGTATTGTCCAGTGGAAGTTCTAGGGAGTTGTTTGAGCCGCGCGTGAATATTCGCTATGGCTGCCTTATTTTGCGGCATTACCTCGACATTGAAAAAGGCAATCTGGACCGGGCCCTGGGGCGTTACAACGGCAGCCTTGGCAAAATGACTTATCCCAATCTGGTGTACGACAGACTCGACCGCAATTGGGGATACAGCCATGTGGAGCCGCCGAAGCCGGCGCCGCGTATTGCGGGTGATTTTTGAGCTGAACTTGAAGGTTCGCCGTTTCGGTTTATTGCCCACTCGGCGTGGGTTGTTTGTGTCGCACTGAAAACCGCTAAATCCCTTTTTGAACTGATTCTTGCTCACCTCGCTCAATG
>NZ_DFOZ01000025.1:0-8164 GCF_002377005.1 Limnobacter sp. UBA3528
AGGTGTCGGATCTGGATCAGGTGTAACACTTGCGAACAACGTTGGAGATGTCAGCATCAACAATGCGTTTGCATCCAGAATTCCCCCGCAGGGATTTTCTTGGCCTGAGGCAGTGCCACAGTTCACATCCGCATCGTTATACGCAGCGTTTGTCTGTTTGATTGCTGCTATCAACTGGTCGTTGGTTAATGTAGTATCCGAGCTGGAAACTGCCATCGCAACGACTGCACTCACGTGTGGAGTAGAAAAGCTTGTACCCTGCACGCTTACTACCCCATCAGTTGTCTGGCTAGAGTCACCCAAAGTTCTAATTGGCACCGAGCCGCCTTGAGTAGAAAAGTCACCACCACCCAAAGATGAAGTCACAACCGTGGATGCAATGTTGGCATATCCTTCTGAGTAGCCCGACGCAGAGTTAGCAGTTACCGAAATCACACCATCACAATTAGCCGGAAAGTTGATAAAGTCCGCGAATGCATCATTGCCAGTGGCAGCAACTATGTGAGCGCCTTCGCTAATAGCTGCGGCAACAGCTTGTTGTACAGAAGTTGGGCAAACAGCTCTCCCCCCCAGAGACAGGTTAATCACCTTGGCTGGATTTGGGTTTACTCCTAGTGCTGTCAAACCTTCATTGTTAGGATCTTCAAATCCTGCGGCCCACATGATAGCGTTACCAATATCAATAGAGCCGTCTTCGTCAGTGCCACACCGGCCTAATGCCTTAATGTGTGTGATTTTCGCGTTCGGCAGGATACCGGCAACACCGTACGAATTATTACGAATAGCACCAATTAGACCTGATACGGCCAAACCATGGTAGGGCGCAGACGTAACCCCAGGCTCACAAGTTTCATCGTCTGCATCAGAGGCTTTTTCTTGGACACTTGATGAGCCTTCTTCGACAAGATTCAATGTATTGACATAAATACCTTCGTCATCAATATTTGCACCCAAGCCCGCATCAATCACGGCCACATTAATGTTTGCACCAAGATTTGGAAACATCTTCATCAGGTCAGAAATGCCGGAATTTAATGCACCTAGTGATGTAGCTGAGGTACCGCTCAGGTAACCCTGCTGATCAAGCCAGTAGGTGTCATTAAAATTAGCTGCTCTTGCATGGGGCACAAACTCGACATGCTTGATACCCGGAATTGATGTCACTGCTTTCTTGAAAGATGCTTGGTTAATATTGCCAGCCTGCTCTATCTCTGCGATCACAGAGTTGAATCCCGCTTTTTTCAAAAATTTGAGAGACTGACCTGAGCGCTTGCCGATCTCCATCACGATTGGTTCCAACTGCGAAGCAGGCAAAGCAGCCTGGTCTGGGTTCTTCAATGTGATTATTACTTTGTGGGTGTAATCGGCCGAAGCCTGCTTTAATTGTGTACCCTTTTGCTGCTTCACATAAGGAACTTGTGGAGCCGCTACGGTAATTGCAGCTCCCAACATGGCTACGGTCGCGGTCGCGTTCTTTAATTTTCTATTCATGTCTAACCTATATAGTTTGATAACACCATGGCTGCTTTAATTTTTATCAGTCACTAACCATTCAGGCTTGTAATTTCGACTCTCCACACCATCAAAGCATCTACGCAGAGTTTAATTTTCGCATTCAGCTTTTTTCAGATTGTTCGTGAGTTAACTTGAGAACTAGTTTCGACTAAACACTATCCGCAGCGGATAGCCGACACTTTTCCATCATCAATAAACAAATTCATTCTGTCGGTTCGATAGTCATGAGTTCCGATAAATGACTGGCCATCCTCACCGAGTATTCTAGACTTAAATCCTGATTCTTTGATGTACTCAAGCGCCTTTTTTTTATCCATACCAGCGACTTGTTGATGAGCATTTTTGCAAGTCAGCACCTCTCTCTTTTCTGGGAGACCCGAACAACCAACAATGACTACATTCATGGACAAGATCACAAGGAGTACATTTAACTTTTTGAAGAATACATGCTTCATATTTTCCCTAATGCAACCTTTCCGATACGGACTATGTCATTCGAACTTCCACAACTCTTATTAGAAACTCAAGTTCTGGCGCATAGGTCCAAGAAATTTTGAGATGAAATCAAACAGAGGGTCTCATTCGATGGCTGAAATTATCATTATCGCGACAAATGATCTACTAGAAAAATTACGCCAAGTAGTTTTACCTAATCGTAAAAAAAAAGAAAAATATTGTCAGAAAGCCACTTTAATTACTTCATATCAATCACTTAAAAGATAGCTCGAACACTAGCCACTTCCAACTAAACTGACATGTAAGAAAACACTTGTCACCATTTGAGGTGACTCGTCGTTGAACCCCCCCATCTGGACTACCCCGGCTATCGTGGACAACTCCCGGCTAATATTGGACTACCCCGCCTATCGTGGACAACTCCCGGCTAATATTTGAGCATAGGAGAAAGTCATCATGAGTGGACAAAGGTACCCGTTGCACCTGGCGCTCAACGACATTGAACACACCAAAACCAAGGCATTTCACCCGCAAACAAACGGAATCTGCGAACCCTTCCACAGTAAGCGTCCGGGCAACTCGCCTAGCATTGCCGCTCTTGGTTGTTAGAGGATAAACGTCCACGAATTTGTGATGGACGTTTATGCATCAAGTTCAAGATTTAGTCGTAGGGCATCATTGGTGTCTTGATGAATCACCGTTGATCGCCTTTACCGCTCGTGCCTGTTTCCCAATCCAAACCAGCACCAAGTCCATTGCCTGAAGATCCCGAATATCTTCAGAACATGGTGCGCCAGTTGCAAGAGACCGTGAGTGCGCTTGAGGGCACGGTGCGCTATATCACCGCCCGGTACGAGAAACTCTCCCATGAAATGGCTGTGTTGAAACGCACCACCTACGGTAAGAAGTCCGAGAGGCTTGGTGGTAATTTAGTTGGCGAGCAGGCCAAGCTGTTTGAAGAATCTGTTGCAGAAGATATCGCTGGCGTTGAGCTGGAATTGGCGCAGCTCGATGAACGGCGTAAGGCGCTGAACAATGCCCCAGAGAACACACCAGCCACGACGCTAGCCCCCAAACAATCACCCAAGCGCACCCCGTTGCCAGCGCATTTACCCCGCGTGAAGATTTATCACGAACCGGCCAGCACCCAATGCAAGTGTGGCTGTGCGCTGCGTCGCATGGGCGAGGACATCACCGAGAAGCTGGATTACGCCCCCGGCGACTTCACGGTGGAACAGCACATTCGGGGCCGCTGGGTGTGCGATGAATGCGAAACCTTCGAACAAGAACCCATGCCCGCTTATGTGATCGACAAGGGTTCGGCCACGCCGGGCTTGTTGGCTCAAGTGTTGGTGAACAAGTATGCTGATCACTTGCCCCACTACAGGCAAGAGGCCATCTTTGGCCGCGCCGGTTTGGGCATTTCCCGCTCCACCCTGTCGATGTGGACAGGCCAGTGTGGCGTGGCCTTGCAGCCCTTGAGAGCCATCACAACACAACGCTTGATGTGCTCCCCAGCCGGCTCAAAGTCCAGATAAGCGGACTAGATTGGGCTACGATATTGGGATTTTAGGATTTGAAAAACTCCTTTAGCGGCTTGCAAGGCGCTGAAACTCTCCGCCCTGAATCACTGCGATTTGAAACCCTTTGTCTTTGGATGCTTTGACCTCACCATTGACCACGATCTCCGATTTCACGGGGTATAGGCCATCGGGTACACCCTTTGGCATTGGGATGGTGAACTGACTTTCGTATTGACCACTGCTTGCATCAGGGTTAATGGTTTTCACAACCTCTTGAAGCTTGGTGCCATCGGGCTTGTACAAGGTCAGTCGCTCTTGCAGAGCAACCGCTGGCTCGCTTGTGCCCTTTACAATCTCAACTGTGGTCAAGGACTGGGTCTGCTCGCCAGAAGTCAGCTTGGTTTTACTCATCTTGGAGTCCAGATATACAACCTGCGTTTGCTCGGGCAAGGGCTTGCCTTTGTTGGCTCGCTGAAAATCTTGCTCGGACTGCTGGGCGGTCTTGGTCTTTTTCACCTCATAGTTGATGGCAAAACAAATACCACCAGCCAAGGCCGCACCCACTGCAGCACCGGCAGCACGGTTGTCTTTGTTCAGCAACGCACCAGCCAAAGCGCCAAGACCCATCGCCACGGCGTTGTTACAGCCGCCCTCGGATTCCGGGAGCCCCAGAAAACCGGTGCGGTCATAGCCCGAGTCAGTCGCCCCACCGCCAGTTGTCGCCATACAGCCTGCCAAGAGACTTGCAGCGGCCAAAGAGCTTGTTAATTTCAATGCAATCGATTTCATGTCTTTTCCTTATCTATCGAGTATTCAATGGCTACTGCAGTATTAGAACTTGTTTCCACATTCTGAGCAAAACGCATCTCCTGGCTCGGCAACAGCGTCGCAGTTGGAGCACACCTTTCCACTCAGAGGGATCTCTTTGGTCGAGTCTGCGCGCGTGTTGTCAATCATTTTCTCGGCCTGCGCCATGGCTTGCTCAGTGCTGACCGACGCAGCAGATGATGCAGCCGCGCCAGCGGCAATCGCAGCGCCCTCCATGCCATTGGTGAGCGATGCAGCAACCTTCAGATCAGCCCCACCGCCAGCACCGCCCAGTGTGTTCAAAGCCCCCAGGGTGGCAACCCGTTTGAGATCGGACTTGGAGCCGGGGGCAACGATCACGGCCTGATCTGCGCCAAACTCGCAAAGGTGCTGCGCCAAGAACTTGGCCTTTTGAGCGTTGCCACGCATGCCCACAATGTGGCGTACATCGGATTTTTTGAAAACGACTGAGAAAATTTCTGCAACCCAGACGCGGATTGTGGCCGTCTCGATATTAGTCACAGTCTTTGAGCTTTTGACGCGGTCGGTGAACTGGTTGCCAAAGTCAATCGAGGTGGTCTGGTAGTTGCCGTCCATTTCAACCCAATACAGGGTGGAGATGAAATTGAACTTGCCCCAGATTCGAGAAGCGGCATTAAAGGCGTGGGTTGCCGCAACCCACAGCACCATCCCCACACCGACGAGATTGAGGTTACTCAGATCGGTGGGGTTGTTCATCGCAGACACGCCAAAAATCACAAATACGATGGCGCCAATCACATACATGGCAGTGCCAAACATATTCAGAAACACGAGCCAAGTGTAGTTTTTGTTGGCAAGCGCTTCTTTGATGGTGAGCTTGTCCATCCGAGCCTCTGGCATGGGTTGTGTCTCTTGCACAAAATCGCCATTAAACGAACCCATGGTTGAATTGCCCACGCGAGGCTCATTGGCCACGTACACCCGGTTGGGGATTTGCTCTGTCCAGTTGCGCTGCAGTTCGCGTTGCAGCTCATCGGAGAGCTGCTTGGGATGCGCATTCATCGACAGGGTCATTGTTTCACTGGAAGTCTGACCATTGGGCGGGGGCATGAGGTTATTCATCAAGCTCATAAAGAAAATGCCTGAACTGACGAAGGTTGTGAGCAACAAAATCAAGGTTACGGTGTTGGTCGCCATCCACTGAAAACCGCTCATGTCCACAGTGATGCCGGACAATGCGATGTTCAGGATCACTGGGGTAAAAATACCAATCAGAACAAGCGCTGCGATCGAGCCTGTCCCAAAGTTAGATCCGGTATTCAGGTTGGCATCGTTGATGGGCTGCACAAAGAACAGGGTCACGAGCAAAAACACCCCGCCCACGATTGTGGTTTGAATGCCAGCGTCCACCGTAGCAATGGAGAACAGATACGACAGGCTCAGCGCCACGACGATTGCCAAATTCTTAAAGTACATTTCTGCCAGGTTTCGAATTCGCGTGGGTGCGAAAATCAGGTTTGGTAACAGGCTGTACAAAAGCCCATTGAGCGAACCCGTGGGCTCATCAATCTTTAGGGCGTTTTGACGCACAATTTCAACTAGCTCATCGGGCTTGTACTTGAACACATTGGTGTTGTTTACCGCATGCTCGCCTGTTTCATTGGCCAGGGAATTGGGTTCGCCACGACCAAAGAAAAAGCGTAGATGGCTCAGCGTGATCGCCCCTTGGGCAAGTCCGGCGAGCAACATCAAAAGCCCCACCACAATCGGGGCAAGGCTAAGCAGCGAAGCTTGCGACACATTGGTTAGGCTGTCTCGGGAGACAAAGAACAGCACCAAGGCGCACACAACAATGAATGCGGCCGATGCGCCGCGAAAGATGTTCTCAACCGCATAGGGGTTGGGGTATTCAAACCTGGAACTAACACTGCTGAATTCATAGGACATGAGAGTAAAGCTCCCTAATAAAATTATTGAATGGTTATGTTGTTAAGCGCTTCGGTCTGACGCTTTTGACTTTCAGCAATAATGAATTTCAACTCTTTGTGATTGGCCACCAAGTCCAGCCCGATTTCGGCAGAATTGATTGCACAGTCATAATCTTGGGCTCGGTAACAGGACTGAGACTTTTCAAGGATTCGCTTAAAAGCAGCACTTTGAGCCGGGTCTTGTTTGGATTGTGGCGCAGCAAGTGCGGCTTGAGCAGCTTTTGCCGCGCGCGCTTTGTCTGCTGCAATGGCGGCATCTTTCTCAGCCTGAATCCGCAGGTTTTCTGCCTGAACACGCTCCAACTCTTGTTGCAGGCGTAACCTTTCCTCCTCGGCCTGAGTCTGTCGGCTCAGCGCAGCAAGCTTTTCTTGTTCAGCCAAGGTCTCGGCTTCAAGATGAAGGCGCTCTTGCTCTTGTTGGTCGGGGCCATCCTCAAGCGGAGGAGCTACCACGATTGATTGCGGTGTGCCTTCGAACTGATTTTGCTCAATCACCAAGGGTTCAGCCGAATCCTGGTCTTGGCTTTTCCCAGTGCCAGTGGCAAAAAACACCAGCAAGGCAATCAGTGCTATTGCGCCTGCAGCGATTCCAAAATAAAGCTTGATCTGCTGGGGAGAAATGGCGTTACTGGTCTGAACGATTGAATCGCTTTTCCTGGTTGGCTTGGGCTCTGACCAGATAAACGGATCAGAAGCGCTTGGCTTGGCATCGGTGCGGGATTCATCCTTTGGTGTTGCCGACTCTTTTGGTGAGGCGGGCTTTGCCTTTGAATCGATCTCACTTGGCGCGCTTTGTGTTTGCAATGGCTCTGGCTGCAGCGAATTGTCTTGTGCAGAGCCAGGATTACTTGTGGTTACTGGTGCTTTTTTAATCGATGGGAAGTCTTTGCCGCAAGAAGTGCAGAACTTGGCCCCTTGCTTGTTGGGTGTGCCACATGCGGGGCAATATCGCGGTTTTGTCATAAGGGTGGTACCGGTTTAGTAAAGTATGGTTTTATCAATTATTCTCATTGTAGGGTAATAGATTTTTTAACTAGTAAGTTTTTTTAGCATGTGAGATCATCCCCTCGAATGGTCCCGCTTTGTCAACGAGAGTCTGGGTAGTCCAATGTTATTAGACAATACACGACGCGTGAGTTGAGAGCGGGCCTCTGACCTGCCCGGGAATTTCCTACCACTGAGAACTTAACTTTATGGTCTCAGTTGATAAATCGTTTTGCAATCCTGCCACGAACTCATTCGGGGTCAGGTCAGGTAGTTCAAACTGGAGTGCGGTCTGACCGCATTGTAATGCTGCCTCCAGTCTTCAATAATTACTCGTGCTTCTACTCCCCACACTTCACCTACATCAATCTCTGCCATCAGTTTCACGCGCTCGGGTCGTGGAATTTCATGCAGGTCGAACACGCCGTTGAACTGCGGCATTGTCTTGGCCATATGGTTGGCCAGCTTGGCCAGGGTTTTGGTGGGGCCAATAACCACGTGTGCAACATCTTGCCCAGAAGCGCCGCCAAGAGTGGCTCACCTGCGCGAAACAAGCCGGCTGGTTACATGCTCATTCCTAGGCTTGGTTTTGTGAAACCTGGCTGCTTAAGAAATTCGTCGAAGTCGGCTTCGGTCAAAGTACGATTGTGCTTAGCAATTCTCTGATTCAATTCGGCGGTTGTATGTGGTAGGCCGCGCTTAGCCGCCCAATGACCCTTTTGCCCCAGTGGGATCGTTGGAATTTCAGGTGACCCACGACGCCTTGCCGACTTCGAATGCATAAATAGGTCGATTCCTGCCTCCCTCGCCTTCGCATTGATCATGTCAGCCACCGCCTGGCGAATCTTTTCAATTTTGTTGAGTTGCATCTAAAATTGACCCACTGGGGATGCGGACAAAATCTTGGAC
>NZ_DFOZ01000023.1:0-32645 GCF_002377005.1 Limnobacter sp. UBA3528
TGTCTTTCGACCAGAATACGCAATCTTTGGGAACCAGCTTGACACCAGCAGCTTTTGAGGAAAAGCCTTCAAGGCGCAGTTTGTTCTTGGTTAAAACGCGGATCGCCTCATCAAGTTTGGGAAATGCTCTCACCTCTTCGGAAACAAGCTGACAAGCGGTGATTAGATTCTGAACGGCCAGATCAAGATCAGCCCCGCAATACGGCAATCCAAAAACCTGAATGAAACGTGAGAAATCCTGATCAGCGATTAGCTGATCAATCGACTCGTCTGCGAAAACTTTTGAATTATCCATTTACATTCCCCTGTTGCCTGAAGGTCACTCAAGGGAATGGTTTCATAGAATTCAAAAACGAGTTTCGGCTGAAAGTGCCTTTTTTTGGCCGTTTCAGCTGAAGGGACTGTTTAAATTAAGTGAAATGGCAACTTTTTAGGACACTAGTGCCTAAAGAAACCGGTGCGATTCATTCTTACTTCAAACGACTGGACGAAGAGAAACAGCAACCTCTTTTATTGCTCACTGTGTGAATTGAAATGCTCTAAGCTGACACAGCACAAGCTCAAGCTGCAGGCGAATCAAATGACTCATAAGTAACTATAAATCCTAGGTCCACACGAGTGATAGGTTTGTGATCTTTAAGTGTGTTTTTAAACTCTCGTACCTTGCCTTTGATGGATTGCGACCAAAGTTCATTTAATTGACGGATTCGCTGTTGCTCTTCAGGAGCAATTTTCTTTGAGATTCGTCTGGGTCGAAACTGTTCGCCCAACCATTCCAATTCTCTGCCCGCACCATCTCTAACCTGCACAAACGCGATTGGTGAGTTTGTCTCCCGTTCAAACACCTCGCGTAATCGAAATTGTAATTTTTTCTCGATCACATCAGTGCATTTCGGTTCAGATGAAAGTTTATTAGAGAACTCGACTGTCGCCTTGAGGTGGGCTGTAACCCCACTCATACTCATCAGGTCAAACATGAATTCCTTGTGTATCTTGATTCGCTCCTGCTTATAAGACGTCGGAGCAGGAACAGCCGTGGAATTGAATCCCCTCGTAGCAGACTCGCAGTACTCCCACTCAAGATCATCACCGCAATCTCTACCTAGTCCCCTCGAGCTACTGTATGCGAAGTTGTTCGGATTTAACTGGTTTGAGCGATTATCTCTGTCTGACTTACTTGACATAGTTTCCTCGAGAGGTGAGTGGACCCAAGTTATAAACTTCACACGTCATTTGGGGTTATTTATGACATGTGGGGGCTTTTATGACATGTCGGCGTTGAATCAAAGCTTTCTAACTCGCTAACTGGTCCAACAGAGTTAAAAATTCTGGACTTCTCATAGATACAAGTGAACCAATTCACCGTTGGCTACTGATAATTGCCGTGGCGGATGGCGGCTAGCAAATCCGCTACTACCCCTTGCCCCACGACGGTATCGAAATAATCCGCCGGACGCAGTCCACCGAGGGCATCGTTTGCACTGAAAGCCCAGTCCCCAAGCCACTTGGCTGCATCAAATCCAACAGGATCACCACACTCTTCTACTAGGTTCTGCACCTGACCGATCAACAATTGAACTCCGATGATCTGATTAGACAGGCTCTTCTTCTGGCTGGGCGAACCCTTGGATTTGATCGAATAGACCAACGATAGGGGCACACCTAAACTTCGAGCCAAATCAGCCAAGCTAACTCCCATGGCTTGGGCTGTGTCATAAAAGTACCCACATGGAACTCCTGCCCTTATCAAGCCCACTCGCTCAAACAGAGTGGATTTATAAACAGACCTGAGGTAACTGGAAAAGCTAACAGTTTGAAATGACGCTTCGAACAATTGTGACTCCATGAGCGGGGTGAGCACATACTTCAATTTATCTGATTTGGATGAAAAAGACAGCCCCCAAAACGTGGCCTGAAAAAGCCGAGCAAATATCGGCAGACGGCTACCCAAGAATTTCAGAAATTCATTTGTGCTGATGTAGTCGATTTTCAGAGCCTGAAGGTCAATTTCATTTCAAAGGAATTACCAAGGCACGGAAACTGAGTTCATGTGCCCAAGGGTGCAGTCCAAATCAGTCGGGACAAAGCGATCTAAAGGGGCACCCCTGAGGGTGACTGCAAAGCCACAGCTGGCGTAGTAAACAACCCAATTTAGCCCACTACTTATCGAGTTTCACCGCCTGTGATCGCTAAACGAGTAAATACTCATAACCTTAATCTTTGCGTTCTGTTGGTTCCCCAAATACTTTTAACCACCGAAGCAAGGAAAGCCCAAATTCCGCTTTCATTGGGCTTCGGATCACGCCCTTCGGAAATTCGTTTCAGTTGGCGCGAGTACCACAGTATTTCCATGATGCCCATTTTGTCGATTGCCTTGATTCCCGTTGAGATAGGCCTTACCTGATAGTTACAGTCGCGACCATTCAGGAGTGCTTTGGGGGCATCCGGATCAATGGCCAGCAAGCGGGCCAAACCCACGATGTCGAGCGCGCCTGATTCCAGGGCTGAATTCATGCCCGCATAACTGCGAAATCCGCCAGTGACCATCAAGGGTGTCTTGATATGACTTCGCACTTTTTCAGCAAAACTTAAAAAGTACGCTTCCCGATTCGAAGTGGATGCTTTTTTGGTTTGCTCAACCACACCGCTCATGGCGGGCGCTTCATAGGTGCCACCAGAAATTTCGATCAGATCGATTCCAGCCGCCGAAAGTGCTTCAATGGTTGCCATTGATTCTTCTTCAGTAAACCCACCCTTCTGAAAGTCGGCTGAATTCAATTTGATACCTACCGGAAAATCAGGGCCAACCTGGCGGCGAATTTCCGCATACACAGCCATCACAAAGCGCCTGCGATTCTCGGCATTTCCACCCCATTGATCGGTTCGTTGATTGTGATGAGGTGATAGAAACTGACTGATCAAGTAACCATGTGCGCCGTGAATTTGTACGCCGCCAAACCCGGCTTTTTTGCAAATGGCTGCACTGCGGCCGAAGCGTTGAATGATGTCCTGAATTTCAGCCTCGGTGGCTTCTCGCGGCGTTAGAAAAAATGCGGCCATGTCTTGCCGGAAAGGAATGGCAGAAGGTGCCAGATTGAATTTGTTCAATCCCTTGGGCGACTGCTTGCCGGGGTGGTTCAACTGCACCCACAACGCCGCACCCTCTTGTCTGGCTGCATCGGCCCACTGTTTCAATATTGCCAGGTCAGACTCATCTTCAATCACAATGTTTCCTGGTTCACCCAGGGCTTTGCGATCAATCATGACATTGCCTGTGAACATCAGGCCGATACCGGATTTGGCCCAGCGGCGATACAACTCCACAATTTTCGGTGTGGCGTGGTTGTCGTAGGTTCCCAGTGCTTCGCTCATGGACGCTTTGGCCAAACGGTTGGGTAACTCAACGCCATTGGGCAAAACGAACGGGCGATTCAACAAGTTGGGGTTTGTGGTTGGATTCATTTTGTTCTCAGTCTTAAATGTTTGCGAATTCCGGTGTCAAGAAAACGAGCTGGAAGCACTGTGCTCATGAGTTTCAATCGTGCAGCTGCTGTGCCGGCTGTGTAGGCCAAACGAGGGTTGGGTTCTTGCGCAGCCTTCAAAATCGCGTCGGCCACCAGGCTTGGGTCTTCAGCGGAACTCAGCATTTCTGTTAGGCGTACTTCAAAGGCTGACCGAACTTCCTGATATTCATCCATCTGGAACTCGGCCTGGGCGGAATTCGCTTCAATAGAAGTTTTCATGAAAGCCGGTTCAATCACCGACACCCGGATGCCCATGTTTCGAAGCTCGTGATCAAGCGATTCGGAATAACCACGCAGCGCATACTTGGTGGCTGAATAAAACGCCATGTAAGGCATGGGCATGAAGCCCAACACAGAACCAATGTTGACGATGCGCCCGCTGCCCTGACTGCGCATGTGCGGCAACACAGCATTGGTGGTGCGCACCACACCGAAGAAATTGGTATTGAAAATTGCCTGCGCCTGTTCAAGAGAAAACTCTTCGGCGCCAGCTGGTGCCAAACCGCGCCCTGCGTTGTTGACCAGCAGATCGATTCGGCCAGTTGAATCAATGATCTGATTGATGAGGTTCACAACGGATTCGTCTTTGTCCACATCCATCGCCAGCATTTCGAATCCCAGCGACCCGGTAGGGTTGGGGCGACGGCTGGTACCAAACACTCGATAACCGCTTGCCGCCAGTTTTTGCGCAGTGATTAATCCGATGCCGGACGATGCACCTGTTACCAAGGCAACAGGCCCTTTGTTTTTGTTCATGGTTTAAATCTCCCAAGTGGGCGAAATGTTGGTGGATTTCTGGTCCGCAAGTTGTTACTATCAAAACGAAACTAACTTTACCCGCAATTTTAAATAAAGTCACTATCAAAATAGTATGGACAGTAAAAATATTTCAGAAAACCCCTGCCCGATTGCACGAAGCCTTGCTTTCGTGGGCGACGCCTGGAGCATTTTGATTTTGCGTGATGCGCATGCGGGCATTACCCGGTTTGATCATTTCCGCAAAAGCTTGGGCATTGCACCAACCATGCTGACCAAGCGCTTGGCGGTTTTGACAGAGGAAGGGTTGCTTCAGAAGCACCGCTATTCCGAACACCCGCCCAGGGATGAGTATTTGTTGACCGAGGCAGGTCGGGACTTTTTACCGGTGCTGTTCCTGATCGGGGCCTGGGGCCGCAAGCACCGTGGTGGCGGCAAGCTGGTGAAGTTTTTTGATGCTGAAGCTGGAACAGAAATTAAACCTGTGGCGATTGATGAAGCGACGGGTGCACAAATTGGAACGCGGCCGATTCGAATTGGGACGAGTGATGAAAGCTGAAACGGAACACTGAGCACAAATCATGTACATCGGCGAACTTGCAAAAAAATCAGGGGCCACGCGCAAAGCGATTTACCTTTACGAGCAACTGGGCTTGATTCCAAAGCCCATGCGCAAAGGCAGCTACCGTATTTATGCCGACGTGGCCATCCATCAAATTCAAACCATTCGGTGCGCTCAAGCACTGGGATTCAAACTCAAGGAGCTTGTAGAGGCTTTGGCAAGCAACACCAGCGATCCTGGTTCAAGCATGGCACTGATGCTCAAACAAATCGAGTTGAAGCGATTAACCATTCAATCGCAAATCGATGCCGCCCAAGCCCAACTCCAGCTGCTAAATCAATTTGAGGATGAACTGCGTCACTCGCCTGAATTAATAAACTGCGAACTTCCTGTTGACTCTTCCCCTAAGGGCAAGCTTTAGACTTTTTGTGGTTCAACAAAAAGGAAGCTTGTGGTGCATAAACGCATTCTCGTAATTCTCGGACATCCAGCAGAAGCCAGCTTGTGCGGTGCAATCGCCGATGCCTACCTGAAGGGGGCACAAACAGCGGGGCATGATGTTCGCTTGCTCAGCCTTGGCAAGCTGAATTTCGATCCAATCCTGCGCGATGGTTACAACACCATTCAAACGCTTGAACCCGACCTTGTTGCGGCACAAGAATCGATTGCCTGGGCTGAGCACCTTGTGTTTGTTTATCCAATTTGGTGGGGTTCGATTCCCGCCATTTTGAAAGGTTTATTTGATCGAGTTTTCTTGCCCGGATTCGCATTCAAGTTCAAGAAGGACGCATTGATGGTCGATGGCCTATTAAAGCAACGCACCGCACACCTGATCGCCACCATGGACACACCGCCTTGGTACTACCGCTTTGTTTATCGTATGCCAGGGCACAATCAAATGAAGCGGACCATTCTGGAATTTTGCGGCATTAAGCCTGTGACTGTGAGCAGTTTTGGACCGGTAAAAAACTCGAAAGTAAGTACTCGCGAAAAATGGCTGGCAGGTGCTTACCAATTTGGGTTGAATATTTGAAAGTAGTAAACAAGATCTTCCTGCACACACTTGTTTTCCATGGCTGCCTGAAAAGAATGCAAATTCTTACAAACCCAACAAGTCCATAAAAACCCCCGGCTTTTTGTAACCCATTATCTTTTTACTCACTTCAGGCTTAGGCCCCATCACCAGCACCGCCGGGGTTGCAAACACACCCAGCTTTCGCGCCAACTGCTTTTCCGAATACACGGTGCCGTCGATCCAGTTCACGGGCAGGTCACCCCGTACATTGATTGCAATGACATCAAACTTGCTTTCAATTTTTTCGCGATTGGACCCCTCCGTGAAGTTCTCTTGCAGCAAATAGGCACAGTAAGGGCAGTCATCCAGATGAAAGAAAATGAGCAGCTTTTTTCCACGGGTTTGTGCATCTTGAATGTCCACAGGAATTTCAAGAAAAGTTTGCTTGAACCAGCCTGGTAATTCGTAATGCATGGGCTTGGGCTCAATGTCGCGGGCGGTCACATTGAGTGCAAACACCGCACAAAAAACACACAGCAAGAAGCGATGAAAGGACAAGACTCGAAATATTTTCATTTCAGGTTTTACTCCGTTCAACCGCCACAACTTGCCTTAACCCACTTGCTTTTCAAGGTCTGCTGAATATTGCGTTGCTGGCCACCCTCTGTCGTTTTGGCGTCGATCTTTGTTTCGTACAGAGTGGACGACAAAAAACTGACGGTGGCAGTACCCTGTGTGTCTGGGCACTTGAATTCGACTTTCATGGATTTTTCGCTTCGGCTTAGTACTTTGTTTTTGCAATCGCCGTCGTCCTGAACAGGAACGTCATTCGCTTTGGCTTGCTCAGGCGTAATACAAAACCGCACAGAGCCTGCTTTGGCGCCCATGGATACGCCCATTTGCGCCATCATGGCCTCCATTTGCTTGCGTTGTGCTGGTGGCATGCTTTCCATCTGCTTCATGGCGGCCTGCGCCTCGGGACCCATGCCCTGGGCATCGAACTCCATTTCCCACAAGCCAGGTTTTACCTCAGCAGCAAAGCCGAATTGAGCCGACAGCACAAACAATACCGCACCAAGAATCTTTTTCATGAAGCCCCCACACGCGCGAACAAAACCTTAGTTTAAAACGCGGTTTTAATGAGCGGGAGTGAGTTCAGCAAGAATTTGCGGCCAAATGCTGTTGCACCGTTCCCTGAAAATATCAATGTGCCCTACTTTGCCCAGCTTGAACATTTCTGGCTTGATTTCAAGCCGTTTTTTGCTGGCCTTGGTGAACAGGCGCATGATGTCCTCTACATTGGGCAGGGTTGCGATTTCATCGTCGCTGGCATGCACGAAAGTAATCGGCGAACTGAACTGTTCAAACCAATGTTGTTGAACACCTTCACCAAATTCATTTTCCACATACCCAGGGCTTGAGCACCACTTGGCCCATTGCAGGCCAACGCCTTTTGGCAAATTTTCACCCCAACCAAAACGCTTGGCTGGCACATACCCCAACAAGGCCGAACTGACCGGAATTACCCAACGCAGCATGAACCTGGCGCTGTTGCGTTTGTCTTTGCGAATGTTTTTCACATGTCCGGACGAAGCTGCCACCGCCAACACGCCACGCACTTTGGCGTGGTTGTGCATCAAGCCAAACAACTGCCCACCTGCACTGTGCCCGACCAGGTATGCGCTACCCTGCCCAGTGAGTTCAAGCAGAAAATCCAACGCTGCTGGCATGTCATACAAGCCCCAGTCCTGCTTCTTCACCTCGCAATGCTTGACATGCGACTCCTGCAAAGATTTTCCGATGCCTCGATAATCAAACACCAACACAGAAAATCCCTGTTCGGCCAGCCAGCGCGAAAAGGGAAAATAAAACTTTTGAATGATTCCCGTGGCGGGACAAATCAAGACTGGCTTGTTGTGCGTGCCATTAACCGCTGGAAAAAACGCACCGGCCAGTGGCTGCCCTGCAGCGGGAATACTCACTTCAAATGATTGGGTCATGGAGGCACCTGATTTAAATTCGCTGCTGCAGTGTAGTTGCAACCGCGAATTTTATAATCCAGGTGATGAGCAATTTATTTGTTCCTCCAATGCAATAATCCTCGGTCAGCAAGTCACCTGCCAACTCGTCTTGACCTACAAAATCCCGTCAATCGCATCAACCACAATGGCTGTACCTACGGCAATCAACAGCAGGTCCGTGCCCAGCTGCACATACTTGTGGTTCAAGGGCGGTGCGGGCAGGCGAATGCGCAATTCATTGGGAATGTCGTAATAGCGAACATCACTGCCCAAAGCGCGGCCTTTTTGCCACTGCTTGGCCTGGCCCGGGGCCTGACAACCATTCCCTTTTTTGGCCAGCCCGGGGGGACACTTGCCTTTGGCAACCTGGCCACCGTAGTAATCCCGAACTATCCGGGTTTCAGCGCCACCAAAGTTAAACGACACTGACACACCGCCCTGCCCAGAGTCACGACCCCCGTCAACACGGTTGCCTTTCTCGTTACCACCGCCTTTGCGGTTTTCCTTTTGCCCGCGTTGCTCGCTTTGTTCCTTATTCTTTCCCTGGTTGCCGTTTCCTTTTTCAGGTTTATCGGCGTAAGCACTGCCGCTTGCTATCAACAATGCGGTGGAAGCGACAGTCAAAGTACGTAGTATCGATTTAATGGACATGGGTGGCCTATAATTGTGTGTAACCCATTAGTAGTACCACCACGATGAATAACAAGCAATCCTTACTCGCTTCTTTAGAACAAAGCCGCGAGCGTGTTCTTGAATTGCTCAACAGCCTAGACGCTCAGCAGGCCAAAGTGCCCTATTTGCCAGGCATCAACCCGCCAATTTGGGAGGTTGGGCACGCTGCTTTTTTCTTTGAGCGGTTTATTTTGCAGAACCTGGACAAAACCCCTTCATACAACCCAGCGCTTGACGACATCTGGGACTCGTTTGAACTGGCCCACGAGGACCGCTGGCAAGAAGGGCTGTTCCCCGACAAACCAGACACCCTGCGCTACTTTGACGACACCTTCAACAAGGTGAAACAGCGAATTGAAACCAAGGCACTGACCGACAGCGATTTGTACCTGTACAAGTACGCCATCTTCCACCTGCACATGCACATCGAGTCCATGGTGTGGGCGCGGCAAAGCCTTGGTTATGCCCCACCGCCTTACGCATCAAACAATACTGGCGCGGAAAACACACGTTCAATCGACCACAACGATGTTGAAGTACCTGCGGGCCGCTACCGAATAGGAATGCCGCCCGAGTCGGCACATTATGCGACAGAGGACTTTTGTTTCGACAATGAAAAGCCAGGATTCGTCGTGGAGATGGAAGCCTTCAAGATCTCCAAAAACCTGGTCAGTAATGCGCAGTATCTCGCTTTTATTCAATCAGGTGGATACGAGGAAGACCAACACTGGAGCATGGCAGGCCTGAAATGGCGCGACAGCCATGGCGCAAGGCACCCCTTGTTCTGGAAGAAAGAAAACGACATTTGGTTTGAACGTCACTTCGACCAATGGCTGCCGGTACAGGCCGAACTGCCTGTTAAACACGTCAGCTATTGGGAGGCGCAAGCGTACTGCAAGTTTGCAGGGCGGCGCTTACCTTCGGAGTTTGAATGGGAAGTTGCGGCTTTGGGTAACCGCGAGCAGGGAGAGTTCAACAAGTTTCCCTGGGGAAACACCATGGAAACACACCGTGTAGACATGGACAGCACACACCTGGCGAGGCTGCCAGTAAGCGCCCTGCCCGAAGGCGACAGCCCGTTTGGATGCCGGCAAATGATCGGCACCGTGTGGGAGTGGACCGACAGTCTTTTCTTCCCCTACAACGGATTCACCATGGACATGTACCCCTTCATGTCCACCTTGCAATTCGGAGACCACAAAGTGGTTCGGGGTGGCTCTTGCGCAACTTCGTCCATACTCATTCGCGGCACCTACCGCCAAGCCTACACACCCGATCGAAACGATGTGTTCGTCGGCTTCAGAACCTGTGCCCAATAAGGCCTTATGACCAATCCTTACGAAACCGACGAGCTTTTAAACCAGTACCTGGCCTTTCACTACGGCATCGACTATTTTGATGTTCCGAATTACCCGGTGCGCTGCGCCCAGCTGTGCCTGGAATTCATGGGCAATCGACCACGCCGCAAAGCGCTCGACCTGGGCTGCGCCGTGGGCAGAAGTACTTTTGAGCTCGCCTTGGGATTCGACACTGCTGTCGGTGTTGATCTATCCGCCCGTTTTATCGATGCGGCCGAAGCGCTTCAACAAGGCAATACCCTGAATTACTTTCTGCATGACGAAGGCGATTTGGGCAGAGCCATGCAAGTGTCGCTTGCCAATTTCAATTACAGCGATTGCAGCCAGCGTGTGGAATTTGCGCAAGGCGATGCTTGCAAACTTGGTGAAGAACACACGGGTTACGACCTGATATTTGCTGGCAACCTGATTGACCGGGTGAACAACCCCACCGAATTCCTGAACGACATGCCCAAGCGCATTGTGCCCGGCGGCTTGTTGGTTATCAGCTCGCCCTACACGCTGTTGACTGAATACACCCCCAAGGAAAACTGGATTGGTGGAATTGAAGAACATGGCAAACCAAAAACCATGCTCGAGGGAATACAAGCCGTGCTTGCACCCCATTTCAAGCGGGTTCGCGACCCTATGAATGTTCCATTCGTCATTCGGGAAACTGCCCGCAAATACCAGCACAGCATTGCTGAAATGACCGTGTGGGAAAGAAAGGGCAGCTAAGCCAACGGAATCAGCGTGACGGGTACACCATTCACTGCGGCGTTTCCGCTGGGCTCGTCCAGCCATTGCTCATCGGTCAAATCGTTGCAACTCACGCCTGCATGGGCAGCAGCCACCTGCAAGCGCACACCCGATTTGTCATGACCCCAGCCGTGCGGAATGCTCACCACGCTGGGCATTACATCGTCTGAAATTTCTACGGGCAATGTAATTTCACCCACGCGGCTGCGCACACGCACATTGTGGCCTTCCTGCAAATTCAAACGCACGGCATCAGCCGGGTTGACCATGGCGGTGCAGCGGTTCTTGCCTTTCACCAAACGCTCCGAGTTGTGCATCCAGGAATTGTTGCTGCGAATGTGGCGCCTGCCGATCAGCATCATCTCTGCGACTGTCTGCTTGTCGGCATTCAATAAATCAGCCACATAATTTGCTGCTGCCTGTAGCACCTGCACAGCTGCCAACTGAATTTTTTTATCAGCTGTTTGCAAACGGTCGGGGAAACTTGGGCGCAATGGCCCCAAGTCAATGCCCTCAGGGTGCTGCTTTAATTTCTCCAAACTCAACTTGTGCTCACTGGCCATGCCATAAGGCCCCATTTGTAAACCCATGTCGAGAATCATTTGTGGCGGCATGGAAGGCCGTGCGGGTTTGCCAATTTTGGCGCTGTAGCAGGCCGCCAGCTTGTCCATCAGTTCCCAGTCGTCCAGGCTGCCTTCCGGTTTGGGCAAGGTGGCCGCACTGTATTTGGCCTGGTTGCGCACGCCAAATATATTGAAAATCAAATCGTAGTGATCATGTTCCAGAGGCGATGTCGTGGGCAAAATAACATCGGCATGGCGATTGGTTTCGTTGATGTACAGGTCAACTGACACCATGAACTCAAGCCCAGTCAAAGCCTTGTCAAGCTGCTGGCCATTGGGTGTGGACAACACTGGGTTGCCTGCAATGGTGACCATGGCCTTGATCTGCCCTTCACCTTCGGTTTGAATTTCTTCGGCCATGATGGCACTGGGAAACTCGCCCAAGGCCTCGGGCTTTTGGCTGACCCGGCTGTGCCAGCGGCCATAACTGCCGGGCTTGCTGTTGGGCGCGGCGATCAGGTCTAGCGCGGGGTTGGCCACCAGGCTACCACCCACACGGTCGGTGTTGCCTGTCACAAAGTTCAGCAACTGAATACCCCACTGCGCCAAGGTGCCATGGCGCTGCGTGCAAGCACCCATGCGGCCATACGCAACCGCCTTTCCGGCATTCGCAAAATCACGGGCAATTTGGCGAATGGTGTCAGCATCAATACCGCATTCGGCCTGCGCCACTTCAGGTGTTACTTTTGAAATCGCACCCAAAGCCGCATACAAACCTTCACTGTGGTGGGCCAGGCGATCCATTCGGGTCAAGCCTTCGCCAACGATCGTGTTGATCAAGGCAAATACAAAGGCAGCATCGCTGGCGGGCTTGATGAAATGGTGCGCATCAGCCACTTCTGCTGTTTCGGTTTTTCGTGGATCAATCACAATCAGCTTTCCGCCACGCGCCTGCAAAGCCTTGATTCGCTTGGCCACATCGGGCACAGTCATCAAGCTGCCATTGGATGCAATTGGATTGGCGCCCAGCATCAGAAAGTAATTGGTGTGATCAATGTCGGGAATGGTGATCAGCAACTGGTGCCCAAACATCCAGTACCCCAACAACTGCATGGGCAGTTGGTCAACCGATGTGGCCGAAAAACGGTTGCGTGTTTTCAGCAAACCCAGAAAATTGGCGCTGTGGGTCATCAAACCCCAGTTGTGCACATTCGGATTTCCCTGATAAACACCCACCGCGTTGGCACCATACTTTTGCTGCACCTGGAACAAACCTTCGCAGGCCAGCTCAATCGCATCTTCCCAAGTGGTTTCTACCCACTGCCCATTCACCTTTTTAACCGGGCGCGTTAAACGGTCGGGGTCCTCCTGAATGTCTTTCAATGCAACCGCCTTCGGGCAAATGTGCCCACGGCTAAAGGGGTCCAGCTCATCACCCTTGATTGACACTACCTGATTGTTTTCTACCTCGACCTTCAGGCCACAAATGGCCTCGCACAAATGGCAGGCACGGCGGTGGGTTTGCAATATCGTCTCCTCGCAGGCCCTCGGGTGGAGCCTTGTTCTTGAAAGGCCAAACTTTGTTGGCGTATGCCACATACTACTTGCGAAGGTGTAATACCATCAAGAGATCAACAGGAGACAATATGATCAACGCATACGCAGCTTTCGAGGCCAAAGGCCCGTTGAAACCCTTTCAATACGATCCGGGTGAATTGAACGCATTTGACATCGAGATCGATGTGGACCACTGCGGCATTTGCCACAGCGATGTCAGCATGCTTGACAACGACTGGGGCCGTGCCAAATACCCCATGGTGGCAGGCCACGAAATTATTGGTCGGGTAAGCCAAGTGGGCAGCCATGTCAGCCACCTGGCCATTGGTGATGTCGTGGGTTTGGGCTGGCATTCAGGCTACTGCGAAAGTTGCCGTATGTGCATGGGCGGCGACCACAACCTGTGCAGCACCGCCAAAGGAACCATTGTTGGTCGCCATGGCGGGTTTGCTGACAAGGTGCGCGCGCAAGCTGTCAGTGCCGTAAAAATTCCCGCAGGTGTCAACCCCGCTACCGCAGGCCCGCTGCTGTGTGGTGGCATTACCGTTTACAACCCGCTGGTGCAATTCAATATTTCACCGCAAAGCAAAGTCGCGGTGATCGGCGTGGGCGGCTTGGGCCACATGGCGGTCATGTTCCTGAAAGCCTGGGGTTGCGAGGTAACCGCATTCAGCAGCAACGCCTCGAAAACCGACGAATTGCTGGGCATGGGTGCGCACCACGTGCTGAACAGCAAAGACCCAGATGCCCTGAAAAAAGCGGCGGGCTCATTCGACCTTATTTTGTCGACCGTGAACGTGAAGCTTGACTGGAATGCCTACATTGCAACCTTGGCCCCAAAAGGCCGCCTGCACTTTCTGGGTGCCGTGCTGGAGCCTTTGGACATTGGTGTGTTTGGCTTGATGGGGCAACAACGTTCCATTTCGTCGTCGCCAGTGGGCAGCCCGCGCGTAATTGCCGACATGCTGAAATTCGCAGCCCTGCATAATATTCAACCCATTGTAGAAACCTACAGCTTTGAGCAAATCAACGAGGCTGTAGACAAAGTACGCAATGGTAGCCCCCGCTTTAGAGTGGTGTTGTCGCGATAACACCCCCCTTGTTACCCCCCACCCCCACCCTTTGATGTGATTGATTTAGTTGAACATTAAGAGGAATCTGGGTGGGAGGGTTCTGAATACACTAGGAAACGGCGAAAGACCGAAAAAAGCTCAGAGAGGATTACAGAAATTTGCGACAAACTTGTCATGTGAGTGAAATATAGAGGGAAATTAAACCCTTTATAAATCATGGATCTTTGATGATCACCTCATGTAGATACTTAGAATTTGTCGCAATTTTTGTAGGTACTGTTACATGAAATGACAAAAAATGTGATTTTTTTCAAACATTTGTTCAGTCAACACTTGTTCGCGCAATAAATTCGGGCAAGTATTCATTAACTCAACGAGTGAACAATAAAAACATGGTCGCACAAACAAAGCCATTCGAGAGTACGGTAGCCACGCTTGCAGGCTTTTCCTCCGGCAACTCGATCGCAAACAACATCGCTTATTTCAGGGCACATCATCCAGTCGATCCATGCGACTGTGAGTACAGCGAATTGGCCGCACACATTGAAGACACCGGTCTTCTCAACCTGAGCTTGCCATTTATCCTGCAAGGTCTGGCTGAAACAGAGGGAACAACCTGGCATTACTTTCGCGGTCTGATGAAAGCCTATTCGGAACTACGCCCAAAAGTAAAAACCATTGAATCCACCCCCCGATTGATTGGTGAACTATTAAAAGTGTGCATCCACGAATACGACGCCATCAATCAAGAAGCTTTCGATGAAGCACAAGCCTGCAGTCTGGCCGTGCTCGAAACAGCGGCATACCTTTTGGTTCATTACAGCCCGCATGACGGCAATCAATGGCTTGATGCCATTTATCAAGATTGATCTGCCACTGACAAGAACCCCCTGACGCAGCAGAATAATTTTTGGGATTGCTGCAAAAGAAATTATTTCGTATATTGATGTATATTCGAATTAATAAAATTTGCAAACTCACTGAACACCGATCCATACGAAAAAGGTAAAACGAATATGGAATTTGCTCTTGGTCTTGCCATGGTGCTGATGGCATGGAACACAACCGGGGAAACGAGTGGGGAGACAAGTGCCACTGTTGCCATTGAACTACCCCGCTATGCAGTGGCAACCGAGAAACATGAAGAACAACTCCCGTATTTCGCCGATGAGTTGCTGTCGCGCAATGTTGAACTGGCCAGGCACGGTGCACCCGACCCAATGCCACAAGCCAGAAGCTTTGCCGTGATCGCGCAACCCAGTCTGGAACCCAAGTCCCCAAGCGCGACGTCCAACAAAAACAGCAACATACAGCTTGCCATGCAGGCGCCCTCCTCCGATGTATTCATTGTTGACCTGCCGCCCAAAGTAATTCGGGAGGCCGAACAATTGGCTGCCCTGCCAGTGAAACAGGAAAACGCAAGGCTGGTGGTAACACCGCGTGCCATTCAATGGGAATTGCGGGTTGAAGACGGCCGACTGGACAAAGCCATTCGCCGTTGGGCCAAAGAAGCGGGTTACACATTTCGCTGGGATGCCGACCGTTACGTGATGATTGCAGCCGGCACCACCTTCTCGGGCACCTTTGAATATGCAGTAGAACAAGTGCTTGAAACACCCGGAATCAAGAATAGCGAATACCCCTTGGAAGCCTGTGTTTACAACAACGAGCCGCCATTGCTGCGAATTACCCGCTTGGGCGATCAAAAAGAAGAGTGCCGATAAAACATGAAGACACCACCGAACAGAACATGGGTATGCGCGGCAATTGTAGCCATGCTAAGCCTTGGAACAGCGGCTTGTACTGGCCCGCAAATCAGCGCTGAAGTACAGGCTGACAATGAGAACGGCTTGCGCAAAGTAGAACAAGTCAACACCAGCTTGCAAACCAACGGTTCCTTTCGTGGTGGCCGGCAATACGCCGATGAACAAGCCAAGCAACAACAAAATGCCAAGGTGCTGAAACGCGCCAGCAAAAGCTGGATTGGCGGCACATTCGTGCATGTGAATGACGACGACAAACTGCCCGCAATTTTTCATGAAACCTACAAAATGAATTTTGCGGACAAGGGTCGACCCGTGGATTTGAATACGGTGGCCGCCCGCCTGACCCAAATGGTCGGCATTCCTGTGCGCATTCAGCAAGATGTATTCAACACCCCGGTCAGCGTAGAGCCGCGCCGCGGAGCACGCCAGTTGCCACCAGTCAGCGCCCCTGCCGAAGCAGCACCACCCGTGGCAACCCCAGTGGCCATTGACAGCGTGGCCTTGGCGCCCCGTGCCACCGTAGGTTCTGTGGCCATGAACTGGGACGGCACACTGATTGATTTTCTGAACAACACAACCGACAAATTGGGATTGTCGTGGGAGTACCGCGACAACTCAATTGTCATCATGCGCTACACCACCGCCATGTACGAGTTGGCTTCCTTCCCCAATGGGTATGAATACGCCATGAGCAGCGGCACGCAAGGCCGGGTGCGTGGCAATGAGGTGCAAAGCAATTCGAATTTGAGCGTGTCCGAGAAAGGAAAAATTGACGGCCAGGCCAGCATACTGGAGGTGATCAACCGCATGGTCGCCTCGGTGCCCGGTTCGGAAGTGATTGTTGCCGAGGGAACCGGCCGTGTGATGGTGAAAACAAGCAGAGACATGCAAACCCAGGTTCGCGATTTGATCCGCGCCGAGAATGCAAACATGCTGAAACAAGTGCATGTACAGCTTGATATTTACTCAGTGATGTCCAAGAAAGACGACCAGCAAGGCGTGAGCTGGGATGTATTTTTCCGAAGCCTTTCCCAGCGCTATGGCATTGGCGTGCTCTCGCCCGATTCGTTGGTAGCACCTGAAGCAGGCCTGATTGCCCTGACCATTCCTGAAGCCTTGCAAGGCTTCATCCCCGGCCAGGGCACACCCAACAGCCAAACCAATCAACGCTTTGGTGCCAGCTCGGCCATTGTGCAAGCCTTGAATGAAATTGGCGACAATGTGCAACACCGCCCTATTTCGCTGGTGGCCTTGAACCGGCAGTGGGCCCGCAAAGCACGCTTGACCACCACGGGCTATTTGTCAGAAACCAAGCCTGCCTCATCCGGTGCTTTGGGCGGCGGCACAGGTGTGCCTGGTTTGACCACCGATGAAATTACAACGGGCGATCAGTTTGCCGCCATGCCTTTCATTCTGGACAACAACACCATCATGCTGAAGATGGGCATCAGTTTGTCTGACCTCACCAGCCTGCTTGAAATTACCACCGGTACTGGCGAAACCCTGCAACGGGTTCAAACACCCAACACCAGCAGCATTTCTGACCAGTACACTATTGCACTTCGCCCAGGTGAGGTGATGGCCATTACAGGCCTGTCACGCGATGTATCCGGTTTCACAGAGCGCAAGCTGACTGAACAGGCCCCACTGCTGGCCGGTGGTTCGCGCAACCTGTCCACCATGCGAGAGAACTTCATCGTTCTGGTTCGCGCGGTGGTGCTGTAAAGCACGGGGACGCACCATGGCTGAGCAATCTGCAGTAGTTCATCAGCTGGGGAAAAAAGCCTACATTGCCGGCTTGAACTGGCAGCCACTGGCGCGTTCAAGCTACAGCAAACGCATTGCCGATATTCGGGAGTATGCCGACCGCATTGATGCCACCAAGCATATTTTGCTCAAGGGCCATCAGAACGAATACCTGGGTCTTTATAACTACGATCCTGATATCTCGGATGAAGAACGCACCGGGCAGGTGTACAGCCTGGCGGCCATGTTGGCCACACAGAATGAGCAGGAACACGCCATCTATGCCATTCGCATAGAGGAAGGAAGCAAGAAAGGCCAAATGGCCTTGATGGTGATTGAACAGGGTGCGCCCACCATGGACATCATCGGCAGCGATGCCGAAGTGGTCAGCACTGTAAATACTTACACCAATGGATCCATTGAAAGCTCGGAATACCATGTGTACAGCAACGCCGCCGAGCTCTTTCCAAGCGCCCTGCCACTCGACATTGCAGCCCGCTTGGGCAACTTCAGCAACAAACACGCGCTGATTGGTTTGCCCACCGATTTGATCAAAGCCTCGGCCATGCTTGCCGTGGTGCTGCTACTGGCTGGTGGCGTGTATGGCGGCAACGAATACCTGGAAGCCAGCGCACGTGAAGCGCGCATGAAGCAGGCGCAGTCAAGCATACAAACCCCGCAGTATTTGAAAAAACTGGCGACCGACCAGCGCAGCGTGGGCTTGGCCAATACCGATGTGATCGAAATGTTGAACCTGTTGAGCGAACAACCATTCATGGCACGCGGCTGGCTGCTGGAAGGCATTCAGTGCAACCTGGGCAAATGCACCAGTGAATGGCAATCGCAAGGCGGCTACACGCAAGAGTTGGTGGGCTTTTTAAGCAACCAGCAAAGCAGCCCTGACCCCAAAGACGTCAATAAACTGAAGTTTTCGTTTTCATACGACATGGCCTCCAGGGGCATTCAGCAACTGCAGGATTTACCCAAAAAACAGGAAGCCAGCGAACTGCTTTACCTGGAACAACAAGCCTGGCAAAAGGCCGGCATTCAATTCAAGGTCGACACGCAAGGCCAAACCTGGCCCACCGGCTTCAAGAGCATTCCACCCAATGTGTCGGTGAACCGCCATGCAACTGAAGTCACGGGCAGCCTGACACTCATGAAAGATTTTCTGGATCGATACCCATCCGGAATTTACTGGAATCAGATTTCAATGAAGATTGAACCCAAAAACCTGAATGCCGCTGTGATGGTGACATTGAAGGGAGCACTGTATGCGTATTAATTATTTACTGGGCGGCCTGCTTGCCGCATTGGCCTTGAACGGCCTGCATGCGCAGGAAAATAAAACTGCGGTAACACCGGTTGAGAACATCAAGCTCAACGGAGTGACCGTGCCTTTGAACATCAAAACACTGGCTGAAATTCAAAGGTTGCAAGAAGAACAAGCCATGCGGGAAGAATTACAAGCTGCGCTGAAAATTGGTGGCAGCGTAACAAGCACAGCCAGCAAACCGCAAGCAACAGCACCTGCAGCGATTGCGACAAGCAAACCAACCGCAGCCCCTGTAAGAACTGCCAGCAAACGTGTTCCCACCATATCAGCCAATACCCTGTTGGGCGTGTATGGCACAAGCGGCGCGATGACTGCCGAAATTCAGACTGCGGCGCGAAGCGTACGCACCCTTCGCGAAGGCGAACAGCTTGGCAAATTCAATATCAAGAGAATCACCCAAAACGGACTTGAACTGGTCGCAAGCAACGGCAACACGCAGCACGTCTCCGTGGGTGCGCAAGTGAGGTTTTGATCATGAAAAGAGACCCGGCACTGAATGTGTTGGCCACGCAGGCGGAGAAGTCGCTGAAAGTTGAAAAACTCAGTGAACTGCCCGCGTTTTCGCGCGTGCTGACCGACGGCAGTGCAGGAGCTTTACTGAAGCTGCCAGCCGCTGTAGAAAAACATGTGTGTGCCATTGAAACTGGCGTGAAGCGCGCAATCATTTTGTACGATGCCGAAAAACTCGCGCAGATTCGCCCTTTCATTTCACACCTGCGCGGCAAGCTGATTGCCGAGAAATTTACTTTCGAGCGCCCTGAAATTGGTTGTGGCGGCGGCGTCATCGAACATCTAATTGAGAACTCCAGAACCAAGATCGACAGCACTGACGGGGAAGAAGACCCGGCAGTGGCGCAGTCCAAAGCCAAAGAAATTTTTGAATCCTGGGTGGCCTTGGCTGTGCAGGAACGCGCTACCGACATTCACGTGCAAGTGGTCAATAACATTGCCGAAGTGAAGCTTCGCGTGGATGGCGAACTTGAATTTTTGCGCGATCAGCAAGGCGGTGTGTACACCCCGCTACAGGCGGAACGCGCTGTGGCTTGGGCGTACAACAATGCATCGGGCAAGGGTTCCAACAGCAACAGTCAATTCTCGGTGGGCGAAAACCTGTACTGCATGATCGCTGCCCGCGAGGTGGGTGGCAAACGTGTGGCCATGCGCTATCAATCAATGCGGGGCTGGGCCGGTATCAAAGTGGTGTGTCGCTTGCTGTATGTTGATATTGACGCACCCACACTCAGCTACGAGCAGTTGGGTTACGCCCCTTCACACATGAAGCAGTTAAAGAGCGCATCCAACACACCTTCGGGCACTATTATTTTTGCGGGTGTTACAGGTTCGGGTAAAACCACCACGCTGAAAACCTTCATTGAAACGCACCCTGGCAATGGCACGGATGCGTTTTACTCCATTGAAGACCCGGTGGAATACCCGCTGCGCGGCGTGCACCAAATTCCGATTCAGCGTGACTTGCTCGACCGCAAAGGTTCAGCGGCCAAATACGCCGAAGTGGTTGCAGGCCTGATGCGTGCTGACCCCGGCTGCGTGTTGATGGGTGAAATTCGTGACCCGGCCACTGCGATTTCAGCGCAGCAAATTGTTGAAACTGGCCACATGGCCTGCGGTACCGTGCATGCGCATTTGATCTCGGGCATTGTGCCGCGCCTTACCAACGAAGAAATCGGGATGAGTCGCGACGTGCTGACCAACCCCAATATTTTGACCTTGCTGGTTTATCAGGCCTTGGTGCCCAAGCTGTGCCCGCATTGCAAAATCGGTGGGCGCCTGTACCAACAAGGCATGCCTGATTCCGAACATGTATTTGAAGTACTCGACACCCTGGAAACCCGCTTTGAACTGGAGCGCGACCTGTTCTACTTCAAGAAGCAAGGTGGCTGCCCCAAGTGCAAACACCGCGGTACTGCGGGATTGAGCGTGGTCGCAGAAATTTTGACGCCCGACCGCAAGTGGCTGAACCTGATACGCCAAGGCAAAGACTACGAGGCCATGATGTACTACCGTTCGAAATCGGATGGCAATTTCCGATCCGAGAACATGGACGGCAAAACCGTGTTTGAACACACCCTGTACAAAGCGCTGCTGGGCGAAGTAGACCCCCGCCACTGCGAACGTTTTGACAGCTTTGACCGTTTCGAAATCATGAACGACGCAGACCGCGCCGAAACAGCGGCTTACACCTGAACATGACATTCAAAAAGAAATTCACCAACTTTTTCAATGCCATCAACTTGATGGACTTTCGCGGCAAGCGCGAGGCATTTTACGAACAACTTGCCAAATCGATTGAGAACAAAGAGCAGTTCAAAACCTTTCTGGAAGAAGAGCTGAAAATAGCCCGCCACAAGCGAACCCGCAACAGCAGCCGAGAGGCGGCCTTGAAGCTAATGGTTCGCAAATTGAGTTTGGGCGACGACTTTTTGATCAGCCAAATTCTGGGCACCGTAATGCCGCAGAACGACCGCATGATGTTAGCGGCTGTAGACGAAGCCAAAGACAAACCTGGCACCTTGCGTGCATTGGCCGCAGCGATTAAATCGCAAAAAGAAGCAAAGAGCGTGATTTGGAAAGCCATTTTCCCGCCCATGGTGTTGATACCTGGTGTGGCAGGTTTCAGCTACGTGCTGGCCACGCAGTCCATTCCGATTATTGTGAAAGTGGCACCGCCTGAGGTGTGGACCCCGTTCAATATGTCGGTTCGAATCGTGTCGGAAATTGTTGCCTCTCATGGCGGTTTGATCGTGGCTGGTGTTATTGGTGCTATCGCCGCATTTACTTATGCGCTGCCCCGCTGGAAAGGCAATTTGCGAAGCCAATTGGAGCAAGTACCACAAGGCTGGGGCTTCTTGCTGTTTCCAGTGGCACCCTTTCTGTTGCCGTTGTCCATTTACCGCGACTTTCAAGTCAGCCTGCTGGTGACCTCGCTGGCGGTGTTGTTGAAAAGCGGAGCCACTTTGTCTTCGGCACTGGACACGCTGAAACGCAATGCCGACCCGTGGATGCGTTGGCATTTGAAAAAGATCATGAACCACTTGAACGTAGCCCCCACCGATTACATACCTGCATTCAGCAAAGGGCTGATGAGCCCGAAATTGCTGGCGCGCCTGGCGACCACCATTCGCAACAACCCGCAATTCGACAAAATTCTGATTCAACTGGGCACCGAAGGTGGTGAAGACATTCGCAATGAAATTGGCAACACCGCCAAGGGTTTGAATGCCGTGTTGCTGAGTGTTGCTGCGGCTGTGGTGGTGTTCTTGTATGTGGGCCAGCTGTCGATCAGCCAAAGCATGACTGAGGAACTGGACCCTGTGAAAAGAATGCAACGCATGCGTTGAAATAAGTGCTTGACACCACAACTGATTGATCTACAATTAATTCGTCTGTTGGTATATATACGGAATGCTTGGGCCAACACGTACTACACAATTTCCCTTCGGAGAGGAATCAAAAAATGATTACATCGCACACACTGAATGCCCGCCGCAAACAAAGCGGTATTACCTTGATTGAAGTTTCAATCGGCCTGATCATTGCGGCGATTGTTGCTGCTGCAGCTTTTATTGCATTCCAAAACAATGCACGTCGTACTGAAGTACAGGACAACATCAAGCAGATTACTGAAGTGATCAGTGAGACCAAGCAGAAGGTTGGTATCAATGGTGGCGCTGGTGGCTACACTGGACTTACTGCTGATTTAGCGGCAACACTGGGTATCCTTCAGTCAAACGGCCAATTAAATAGTTACGGTCAAACTATTGGTTTAGCTGCTGACGCAACGGATCCAGTTAACTTGGCAGTTCTGAGCTGGGATGGAGTTGAAGGCGATCAGTGTACAGATATCGTACTCGCCGTTGGTGACGCGGCCACAACAATCACAGGACCCGAAGGGACGTGGGAACTAGCCGGAACTGGTAATAATGGTCCTATGAGCTTGGTAAACGCTGCTCTTGTTTGCGGCGATGATCCTGATGTTGTAGCTAACCTCGATATCACCTTCGGCCGTCGTTAATCACATCTCATGAAGTCCAACAAGGGGGCAACTTTGCCCCCTTGTTCATTTGAATCAAGGCGAATTACCCATGCTTGACTCACTGAAAAACAGCAACCCCAAGCACACTGGCTTTCTCAGCATCGAGCTGGCGTTGGTGCTGATCATCAGTGCCATCATCGCCTTCGCTGTGGTTCAACAACAAGCACGTTCTGCAAAAACATCTGTCGCGAAAATTCAGGCTGATCAACTCAACCAGGTTGGCGACGCACTGAACTCTTATACCGATTTGTACCGGCGCGGCATTTCTGCCCCTGGCGACCTACAAGTCGACTTGAACAACGATGGCATTACTGATGTCACCCTGCCTGAAACCCCAGTCACAGGCAACGAGGGCAGCAAGTTAACCCCCACCATTGAAAACCTGATCGACGTGGGCCTGTTGCCCGCCAGCTTTGTGAACCGCCCTGCGGCGTCGAATGGTCAATTTATTACACGCCTGTCAATTTTGCCGGCAGGCTGCTCCATGGCAGCCGACAATTGCCGCATTGAGGGCTACATCACCCTAAGCCAACCTGTCACGATTGGCGGGCAAGACGGTGCCGCCGGCGAATTCGACAACGACATTGCTGGCGACATGCTTAGCTTTATGGGCGGTAACGGCTTTGTGACACTGCAAGCCGACACCCCCGCCACCAGTGCTGGCGGCAACTTCACAGTGGCACTAGACATCGACGGCGATGGCGCGAATGACGCCAACACACCTGCCGGCATACCCGGCGTGCGCGTGGGTGCCCTGGCCTCGCGGTACGATGTACGCAACCCGATTGCCGATGTTGATTTTTGCCGAGGCAACCGAACCTTGAACTGGGTGGAAAGCAGCAATTCATGCACCACCGTAATTTTCAACGACACGCCAGTGGGCTATCGCTTTGTTGCGGTCGATGCCGACACAGGTGGAGGTGCTGGCGGCGGCGGCAGTGCCTTTATTCGCTGCGTGTACAACCCCAATGCCAACCCGCCCGCGCAGTTGTCCATTCTCAGCAGCTGCTGCCAAAACGGTAACCAGGCCTGCACCCCGCCCGCGGTGCCTTAATCATGAACAGGCGACAGTTTCTGGCTGCAGCAAGTTCAGTTTCGCTGGCGGCGCACTTCGACAAACTGGCGTGGGCCACGCAAACCCCAAGCTACACCTTGCTGGATATTCAACGCGGTTCTGACCGCTTTCAAATTGATTTCAGCACTCCCGATGGTTTTCGCACAGCCGCCTGGATGCTTCGCGATGTTCGAGCCAACCGGGTGGGCGTACCCAATGTTGAAATGCTACAACTGGCCGCATGGGCCCAGGTTGTTTTGGCAGAGCACCATGCCTACACCGTGTTTGAAGTGACTTCGGGTTTGCGAACCCATCACACCAATTCCATCACCGAAGGTGCAGCCCGAAACTCACGCCATTTGCCCGACGAACATGGGCAGTTTTACGCCATGGACATCAAACCGCTTGGTGTGAATATTGATCAATTGGCTAAAATCCTACAGTACCCCGCATTCGGGGGGGTTGGTGTTTACAGAAGCCATGTACATTTCGACATTCGCGATCATGCCACCCGGTGGCGCTCGAAATAGTGATTAAATTCATTAACTTGAGCGACTTCGAGTCAACCACAAAGCGACATGATACGTTGTCTATTTGTGTTAAATAATGATTTTTAACTCAAATTACAATTTGAGAGTCTTGATTCCGTATCATCATTAACCCACGAGATTGCTTTATCACGCGCCATGCCTCAAATTAACAATAAAAACAAGCCACGCACAGGTGCATACCTCAACCTGTTCAAGCAGAAATACGGGTTAACTGTGTCTAAAATGTGCGCCTTGTTTGGTATCAGTACCCAGGCGAAATTCAATTCAATTGTTCGCCCGCCCGAGGGAAATTCCAGCGATGAACTGCTCGATCCCACGGTTGCATTAATTTTAAGGCTGTACGAAACCCATGAATCGCTGGTTCCCTTGAACAACGAGCTCAGCCTGGAAGACACCTACAAAATGTTTCAACGGGTGTTCGGAAAAACGAAAGTCACCGAAAGCACTTTTGGGCAATTGTTGGGTCGAAGTGCAGGTTCAGGTTACCGGTGGTTGAACGGTTCTGGCAACGCCACACCGCAAGTGGGTATTGTGCTGGAAAGGCTGCGCCACATGCTGGCCAGCGGAATGGAAGAACCCGAAGTCTGTTATTTGTGGCTGGACATTGTTCACCAAGAATACCGGGCACGTAACCAAGTGCCGCCCTTGAGCGATATAGACGCAGTAAAGCTGTTGATTCAGAAGTACCCACTTAAATACAAACACATGGCGTCATGAACACAACATGGATTACACCGAGGTCAAACTGATTGCTGTGTGGAGCGGCCCCAAGGCCCCACCCAGCCAGTTGAAACTTTCTGATTACAAATTGCCCGTTGCAGGCCGCATTCCGAAAAACTTTTTCAATGCCCTGTACGGTAACCGCAATGCCTACATGGCCTTGGGTGAACTTTTGGCGCAGGCGCAAAAAGCAGGCCACTACTTTTCCACAGCAACCATCACAGTTGGTATTGAAACGCCGCGCAAACCCGGCGTAGTGCACCTTGAAGACCTGGGTGAAGACAGTGGAACCCAGTTTGTGAATTTGTCGCGCGTGTCGAAAGAAGTGGTGTCAGAAGTGGCCGACATTTACCGCGCGTGTAGCGTATTCAAAAAAATGCCTGAAGACGAAATCGACTGGCGCAAACCCTTTCGCTTTATGCCGGAATGCCCGGAGCATTTGCCCGTGGTGTTCGACCTGTTGCAATGCTCGGTACTGGTACACCCAGTGGCCTTCACCACCACGCCTGCTGGCAAGCACCACTTCATTGCCAGCTTCGATCCTGCACAGGTCAAAATTCTGGATGCCCAACCCAACCGGCATGAAATTGGCCCACACCCCGAACAGATTGTTTTTTAAATATTGTACTGGGGTGCTTTGTGGCTGGGCGCGTTGGAGCCTGGCTGCTGAGGTGGCAGTATGGTGATAATGGGTTGAGACAGCTGATTGCTGAGCGAAAACGCCTGTGGAACCATGCCGTTTTCATCGGCATGCATGTAGATGATCGACATGACCGCGGCGCAGAAGCTGATGACCAACACAGCCACCATGGTAAAAATCACCGCCAGTATTCGGGTTGCAAGCCTTGGCTTTGTGGGGTTGAGTAGAGTCATGCTGCAGTCCTCCGCACCTTGGCACTCAACATTACAACTTCTGTACAAAATTACAAGCCATTCCTGTGCTGCTGGGTTTGCCACTGACGAATAATTTCATGCAGCGCAGCAAGGCCGTCGGTCAGCGCTGCAGGCCCCGGCTGCAAAATCAAAGGCGACTTCACCTCGAAAATTTGCTGGTGCTTCACCGCACTCACATTTCCCCACCCTGCCCGCGCAGCCACGGTTTCGGGACGAAACTTTTTGCCACACCACGAACCAATAATAATGTCGGGGTTGCGGCGAACAATCTCGCTGCTGTCAGCAATAATGCGGTTCTTGCCCAGGCTTTGCGTGGCCAGCTCGGGGAAACAATCGTCGCCCCCGGCAATGCCAATTAACTCGCTTACCCACTGAATTGCGCTGATTGGTGGCTCGTCCCATTCCTCAAAATACACCTTGGGGCGCACGGGCCACTGCCTGGTTTCAGCCCGAATGACTTCCACTTTCGCCTGAATTTCAGCAATCAGCTGCAGGCCCTTTTCCGCGGCCCCCACCATGGCGGCCACCTGGTACATCATGCTGAAAATTTCGGGCACCGAACGTTGGTTGAACACTGTCACCTGAACGCCATGGCGAATCAGCGCGCTGGCAATGTCAGCCTGCAAATCAGAAAAACCGAATACGCAATCGGGCTTCAGGGCCAGTATTTGATCAATCTTGGCGGTTAGAAACGCGCTTACTTTGGGTTTTTCAAGGCGGGCCTTGCGAGGGCGCACGGTGTAGCCTGAAATGCCGACAATTCGATGTTCTTCACCCAGCAGGTAAAGCCACTCGGTGGTTTCCTCGGTGAGGCAAACAATGCGTTCGGGCAGTTGGATCATTTGCACAGGTCTTCAGTGCCAAACCGAAAGCGTGCACCGGTGTACTGTTCAATTTCTGCAATGGCCTTGCAGGGGTTCTCGCCACGATCAATCAAATGCTGTGCTGCATAGTGGTTGGCCCGTGTTTCAACTTGATCAAGAAAGCCTTTAAATTCAGGGTCTTGACCATAGGCGCCCAAAAGCGTCATGAAGGCATTGTTCATCAGTTCGGTGTCTTTGGCGTTGGTTTGGTGAATGCGTTTCAACAAATCATACCCACGCCGAGGGTCGTCGTATTTCAGGTGCACCAGTTCATGCACAAAAACATAACGCAGTGCTGCGTCGCTAAGCCCCTCGGAAAAGGCCTCGTCAATCACAATCTGTGTTTTGCCTTTGGCAAAGGCAAACAGAGGGCTTTTCTGAAAACCCATTCGGGAATATGGCACGTCGTATTGTTGACGAAGCTCTTCGAACATGCTGAGGGTATCGGCGAAATCGCGCTGAGGCGGCGTGCTGCAACTGCTTGCCAAAGGCAGCAGGCACAAAACCCAAATCCAGCGAAACGGCGTAAGGTGCATTCGGTTGTACCGACTATGTTGTGAGTATTTTGATGACAGCGCATCGAAATACTACTATCAAATAGAAAGGCCGGTGAAAATTTGTTCAGGCATTGGGCGGGCTTCAAGCCGACTGGCTGCACCTTGGTTTTTTGCGTTACACTGCCAGCCCTTTTTCTATTTCAACGAGCAAAGCCATGTGGTTTAAAAACCTGTTCATCTTTCGCCTTACCAAATGGGAAGAAACCCCCGAATCGCTGGAAGACAAACTGGCCAAACAAGCGCTGCAAGCCTGCGGTGGTATGGATTTGCAAACGCGCGGCTGGGTATCCCCAAAAGCCGAAGGCGAACCGTTTGTACACCGCAGTGGCCAACAATTGCTGATTTCACTGGGCCTTGAAAAAAAGCTGTTGCCCAGCACGGTGATCAACCAGTTCACCAAAGCACGCGCTGCGGAAATTGAAGAGCGCGAAGGTTACAAGCCCGGCCGCAAGCAAATGAAAGAAATCAAGGAAGCCGTAACCGACGAACTGCTGCCACGCGCATTTGCCATTCGCAGCCGAATCAATGCCTGGATCGACCTTGAGGGCAAGTGGCTGGTAATTGATGCAGCCAGCCCGGCCAAGGCCGATGAGCTGATCGGCATGCTGATGAAAAGCGTGGAAGGTGTGGCCATGGCCTTGGTAAAAACCAAAACATCGCCCACCGTGGCCATGACCGCCTGGCTGGCTGAGAACGACAACCCACCCCCCTTTACCGTAGACCAGGATTGCGAACTGAAAAGCCGCGGCGAACAAGCGGCCACTGTGCGCTATGTAAAGCACTCTCTGGAATCAGAGGAAATTGCAAAGCACATTAAAGGCGGAAAGGACGTCACCAAGCTGGCCATGACCTGGGCTGACAAAGTTTCCTTTGTGCTGCATGAAAACCTGCAGGTGAAACGGGTTGCGCCTTTGGATGTGATTAAGGAACAGGCTGCCCTCAGTGCCGACGACGACGCATTCGACTCCGACTTTGCCCTGATGACCGGCGAATTGAGAAAGCTGATTCCCGGTTTGATTGACGTGTTGGGTGGAGAACTAACTGGCGCGAATTCGCAACTGGCTGCCTAATTTTTAGAAACCCAGTGCACAAGTGTTAACTCTAGCCGCTTCGAAATTCAAGATTTCGTTGCGGCTGTACCTCAACAATCAAGAACAATTATTAAATATTTAAATTTGGGTTCATGCCAAGGTCAAGAATCAGTATGATTCCCTCATCCTTTGAACCAACTGGTAAAACCCAACCTTCAATGACCACACGAGTTGACCCCAACAGCCCGATCCACTGGCCCGGCGCAATTACCCTGTTTGGAACCACCATTGCTGCACTTATTCTTGTACCTGCCTACGCTTGGTACAACGACTACAGCACGGCTGCCTGGGTGTCTTTCGTGGTGTTGGCCATTCTGAATGGTATTTCGATTACCGCCGGTTACCACCGCCTGTGGGCCCATCGCACTTACGAAGCCCACTGGTCAGTTCGCTTTGTGTTGATGTTTTTCGGCACCATGGCCGTACAAAACAGCATCTTGATTTGGGCTTCGGGCCACCGCACGCACCACCGCCATGTAGACGACACCGAGCACGACCCCTACTCGGCCAAGCGTGGCTTCTGGTTCTCGCACATGGGCTGGATGATTCGCAAATACGAATCAGGCAAGGAAGACCTCAGCAATTCACCCGACCTGTTGAAAGACCCACTGGTGATGTTCCAGCACAAGCACTACACGGCGCTGGCCTTGGGCATCAACTTTCTGTTCCCTGCCTTGATTGGTTACCTGGTTGGCGACTTGTGGGGCGTGATGCTGCTGGGCGGTTTGCTGCGCCTGGTGTGGTGCCACCAAACCACCTTCTTCATCAATTCGCTGGCGCACATTTGGGGCCGCCGCCCTTACACCGACGAGAACACCGCGCGCGACAACGATTTCCTGGCGATTTTTACGTACGGTGAGGGTTATCACAACTACCACCACCTGTTTCAATACGACTATCGCAACGGCATCAAGTGGTTTCACATCGACCCCACCAAATGGCTGATCGCTGGTTTGTCGTTTGTGGGCTTGACCAAGAACCTGAAGCGCTGCGACAAGTTCGCCATTGAAAAAGCACGCATCGCGATGCAATTCAAGCGTGCCGAAGAAAAAATGCAGGCACAGCCCACCGCAATGCATGCGCATGTTGAAGCCATGAAAGCCCGCCTTGCTCAGGAATATGAGCACTACAGCAAGGCCTTGCAAGACTGGGCCAAACTGAAAGAAGCCTGGTACCAAGACACGAAAAATGCCATCAAGAATGGCGAAACCCTGGCGGCCTACAAAGCCAAATTCAAAGCCATGGAAGTTGAAATGCGCCTGCAGCGCAAGCGCTTGCAAGCACTGGTTCGCCAGGTTCAAAAACCGGCATTGACTGCCTGATCAGTTAAATGAAACGGGCCAAGGTGACTGCAACCTTGGAGCCTGACCCAACAGCACTTACCCAAAGCCTGGCGATTAAACCGCCGGGCTTTGTTGTTTTTGCGGCGGCCTCGTCGCGGTGCGCGCATTCATCCAGTTGAAACTCAATCAACTGCGCTTTCAAATCCTGGTGGGTTCCCAAAGCCGTCAGCTTTTCGATTTGTTCCTGGTAGTGCAGGTTCACAAAAGTTTCCACCGCAGCAATGGTTCGGTACACCGCAACCGGCCCGAACAGGGCAGGCAATGCCCCGGTAAGGAAGCCTGCAATGCGCCAGGGCACCAACAGCCAGCTTCGGCGAAATAGCGGCAGCAGCGTGTTCATGGCGTTTAAATGGCGCTGTTCAGTTTGCAGGTGTTCACTGGCAAATGTGCGAATTTCAGGGTTTCTTGAAACAGCCAAAATGCCCCTGTAAATCCACACTGCCCCGGTTTCACCGGCGTGGTCAGTGCGAAGGTCAGCCACCAAAGTGGGCGGCAAATGGCTGGTGTCGAATTTCAAAATAAAGCGTTGAATGGCAGGGCGAACGGGCAAGAAGCCGTTGTACGCCTTTTCCATGACCCACAACATGCCCGGTACCTTGGCCAGCCATGCCAACACCCGCCAACCCGGCAACTGCGCCCACACATGCACAAAAGCCGCAGCACCACTGAGCAATTCGCCTTGCGCCGTGCGCGTGTGAAAACGCGCCATGAGCTGTTCTTTGGATTGCCCTTGGGGCAGTGGCGTGTCGGGTTTGGAGACATCCACCCAGGCAATGGGCTGATCGGGCGTTATGTTTTGATACACCGCGATTTCACGGCGGCACATGGGGCATGAGCCGTCGAAATACACTTCAACACATTGGGATTGGTTTACAACTTGCGGGTCTTTAACTGCCATGACCGTACTGCCTTGATTGAAACTGCTTTGGGAAAAACCACTTATCCCAGTTTAACTGTGTACTTCACACCGTCAAACTCGATTACATCGCCACCCACAATTTTCTTGCGTTTCTGGGTTTCAATTTGACCGTTGACCAGTACATGGCCGTCGGCGATTACATTTTTTGCTTCGCCGCCGCTGGACAACCAACCCTGAAACTTCAGGATTTTGTACAGCTCAACGGGTTCTTTGTTGATGATGACTTCGTTCATATTGTTCCTTCATTCAGGCTGCTATCAATCGGCGTACTTTGGATTTACTCGCTTGCTTGGCATGCCAAAGATCGTATTGAAGTTGTTGCTGTAACCAAACTTCAGGCGAGCCTCCCAGCCATTGAGAAAGGCGAATCGCCATGTCTGCGCTGATCGCAGCTTTTCCATTTATCATCCGGGAAAATGCAACTCGCGACACACCAAGCTGCAACGCCGCCTCTGTCACTGAAATGCCAAGCGACGGCAACACATCAAACTTGATGGTTAAGCCTGGATGTGGAGGGTTGTGCATATTACTCATATTCGTTCGATCCTGCTAATACGAGGATCTTAACCTGTATCGCATAACGATACAAAGTCAGTCATCCATTCAGTATCCACCTTGCCGCTTTCTCGGCAATCATCAGCGTGGGGCTGTTGGTATTGCCGCTGGTAATGGTGGGCATCACGCTGGCATCGGCAATGCGCAAGTGCTTCACGCCAATCACCCGCAAGCGGGAATCCACCACCGCAGCGGGGTCGTTGGCGGCACCCATTTTTGCCGTACCCACCGGGTGAAAAATCGTGGTGGCAATGTCGCCTGCCAAACGCACCAACTCTTCGTCGGTTTGAAACTCCACACCGGGCTTGAATTCTTCAGGCTTGTATTTGGCCAAGGCGGGTTGCTGCGCAATGTTGCGCGTCACCCTGAGGGAATCGGCCGCCACTTTCTGGTCTTCCTCAGTGCTGAGGTAATTCGGCGCAATGGCGGGTGCATCCTGAAACCGACTGCTTTTAATATGCACCGAACCGCGGCTGCTGGGGTTGAGGTTGCACACACTGGCCGTGAAGGCATTGAAGTTGTGCAGGGGCTGGCCAAACGCGGGCAGGCTCAGCGGCTGCACATGGTACTGAATGTTGGGGTATGGCCGGTCGGCACTGCTTTTGGTGAATGCGCCCAGTTGCGAGGGGGCCATGCTCATGGGGCCGCTGCGCTTGAACACATATTCCATGCCAATTTGCGCCTTGCCCCACAGGCTGTTGGCCAGTGTATTCAGGGTTTTAACGCCCTGCACTTTGAATACTGCACGTATTTGCAAATGGTCTTGCAGGTTGGCACCCACGCCGGGTTTGTCCAGCTTTACGTCAATGCCGTGTTGCTGCAGCAGGCTGCCCTGCCCTATGCCCGATAGCTCCAGAATTTGCGGCGTACCAATTGCACCCGCACACAGCACGGTTTCACGCACGGCTTTCACCGCCACTTCTTCACCGCCCTTCACCACCTGCGCGCCATTGCACACCAGTTCGCCACTGGCGTTGCGTTCGATGAGCAGATTTTTAACCTGCGCTTCGGTCCACACGGTTAAGTTGGGCCGCTTCATGATTGGGCGCAAGAAGGCTTTGGATGTGTTCCACCGCCAGCCGCTGCGCTGGTTCACTTCAAAGTAGCCCACACCAAAATTATTGCCACGGTTGAAGTCGTCGCTGGCGGGTATGCCTGCCTGTTGCGCTGCTTCAGAAAACGCTTCCAGAATTTCCCAACGCAGGCGCTGCTTTTCGACGCGCCACTCACCCTTGCCACTGTGAAACTTTCGTAGGTCTGTGTCGGCCAACTCGGCATGCGGGTTGTCGTAACGCCAGTTGCTTTCGTGCGCCAAAAAATCTTGCAAACAATTGTTCCAGTTCCAGGCCTCGTCGCC
>NZ_DFOZ01000040.1:0-20171 GCF_002377005.1 Limnobacter sp. UBA3528
CATTGAGCTCGGTGAGCAAGAATCCATTCAAAAAGGGATCACGCGGTTTTCTGTGCGGAACAAGGAACCCATGCCGAGTTGGCTAGAAACCGCAACGGTGACCATTCAAGTTCTGCTCTCAATTCACCAGTTCAGTGCGACACAAGTAACCCGCGCAAAGGTCACTCGCGAAGATCGTCCCACGCTCCTCGCGGTACAATAAACCTCCAATGCAGCACCCAAGGAGAATTCAATGAGTACATCCAACGCACCTTATGATCTCGTCGTCATCGGTGGTGGTTCAGGCGGAGTCGCCAGCGCCCGCCGTGCAGCCAGCTATGGTGCAAAAGTTGCCCTCATCGAATCCAGTCGCCTCGGTGGCACCTGCGTCATTCGTGGCTGTGTGCCCAAAAAACTCATGATGTATGCCGCACAGTTTGGTCAAACCCTGCGTGAAGGTTTGCAGCCTGGCTGGCAGGTCACGCAAGCCGAGTTTTCAATGGCGCAATGGCAAGCGGCCAAAGGCAAGGAAATCGACCGGCTTGAAGGCATCTACGCCCGCATGCTTGAAAACAGCGGGGTTGAAACCATTCGCGGCCATGGCGTCATCAAGTCCACCACAGAAGTTCACGTGGGTGAGCGGGTATTGAACACTCAGCGAATTTTGATTGCCAGTGGCGCAGCGCCCAATCGCAGCGCATTTCCCGGGCTCGAACTTGCTGCCACTTCCAATGAACTGCTCGATCTTTCTACGCTGCCAAAACGAGTCGGCGTGATCGGCGCAGGTTACATCGCACTCGAGTTTGCCTGTATTTTGCGTGGTCTCGGTTCTGAGGTGTCGGTGTTTTATCGCGGCGATTTGCCCTTGCGCGGGTTTGATGAAGGCATTCGAAATCGCTTGGTCACGGCCATGCAACTGCAAGGCATTCAATTGTTTCCCGACACAGATTTCAAATCGCTCAGCCAGCAAGGCGCCACGTTTGATTTGCAAACCGCAGCCGCAAATCATGCATTTGACTTTGTATTGAATGCCACTGGTCGCAGTCCCAACACGCAAGGTTTGGGACTTGAAAACATTGGCCTTCGAACAGGTCCTGCGGGTGAAATTGAAGTGAACAAGTACAGCCACACAGGAATCAAAGGCGTGTATGCGGTGGGCGATGTCACCAACCGCGTAAACCTCACACCCGTGGCCATTGCTGAAGGACGTGCCCTCGCGGAAAACGAATTCAATGGAAAAGACCTCACTGTTGACCACACCAGCGTCCCCACAGCCACCTTTACTTCGCCACCCATCGGAAGTGTTGGACTGACCGAGGAACAGGCGGCCAAGCGTGCGCCCACCCGTGTCTATGAAACCGAATTCACACCCATGAAAACCAAGTTCTCGGGCGGTGAGCAGAAAACCTACATGAAGCTGCTGGTAGACGACGCGAGCGACCGTGTGGTTGGCATTCACATGCTGGGCGAAGACTCGCCCGAGATGATTCAACTGCTGGGTGTGTTGTACACCATGGGCGCAAGCAAAGCCGATTTCGATCGCACCATTGCCGTTCACCCCAGCTCGGCCGAGGAGTGGGTGTTGTTGCGTGAATTGAGTCGCAAAGTCGGATAGACATCACTCGTTCACTACATGTGGTGATGGTGCTCAGGTTAGACCCATCGCCAACTTTAAATTCCGTTGCTAGAGTCCCCCATGGTTTTACCATTAGGGCCTCTGAGCAACGTGTCAGCTTCTCAATTTTTATCACTCCCAACAGCCTTCGCTGAAACAGAAGCACTGCTCGCACCTTCGTGGGCGGTTCCTTTTGTGCAGGGTGATTGCGGCCCCAATCTTGAATACGACAATGCGTTTCTTGAGCTGCAACAAGCAGCTTGCGGCAAACCGGAAAGTCAATTTGAAGCTGCAACACCGCCCGACTGGGGCGCTGTAGAAACAGGCGCACTGCAATTGCTGGCCCGCAGTCGGGACTTGCGCCTGGTGGTGTTGTGGGCCGAAGCCCGCTTGAACCTGGGAGGACTGCAAACCTTGCCAGAAAGTTTGGGTGCACTGGCCAGCCTGCTCGAGACAGCATGGGTTGTCGTTAATCCTCCTCTCGATGATGGCGATCCCTATGCCCGCATCAATGTCATCGAAGGGCTGGGCTTTGGCGGTACTTTCTTTCAGTCCCTGCGAAACTGCGTGGTGGTCGAAAATCCTCGAATCGGGGTCATCCGGCTGAAAGACTTCGAAGCACTGGCAGGCCATTTGCCAGGTACTGAATTATCCGTGTCACGCGAGCAAATCGAGTTGTTCTTTCGTTCGCCAGAAAGCAAGGCAGACGCCTTGCGTGCATGGGTGCTTCGCGGTCAGTTCAGCTTGAAAAAAATTCTCGCCACGCTGGCCTTGCATGTTGAAGCAGATCAACTGCCGCAACTTTCTGAATTCAGTGTGTTGCTGGGCCACGTGTTGTCCTGTCTGCCCGCACATCAAATGGAACAAATTCCCACGCCAGAACCACACAGTGCTTTGTGCGATTCAATCCACGATTCAAGCAAGCTGGGGCATTCAATTGCGCAGTTGCGCATTCATTCCCGTGCGCAGGCTTTGGCTGCCATTGATCAGGTGTGCTCCTACCTCGAGCAGGCTGAGCCCACCAACCCGGCGCAGCTTCTCCTGAAAAGGGCGCGCCGCCTGATCGACAAAAACTTCATGCAGTTGATGAAAGACCTTGCACCTGAGGCATTGGCCGAGGTGGCAAAAATCATGGGAGTCAATCCCGATTCTCTCGAGCAGGAAGATGCTTAAAGTCGCCCTGCATTTACCCATTCTTCTTACTTGCGAGATTGATCAATGAGCGGACAAAAATTTGTAGGGCGCAATCGCGCACCCCGCGTACAAATTGAATATGACGTTGAAGTGTACGGTTCACAGAAAAAAGTGCAGTTGCCCTTTGTCATGGGGGTTATGTCTGACCTGTCCGGCAAATCTGAAGTGCCTCTGGCACCTGTGGCCGAGCGTGACTTTCTGGAAGTTGATGTCGACAACTTCGATGCACGCATGAAAAGCATCAAGCCCCGAGTGGCTTTTCACGCCGCCAACCACCTCACCGGTGAAGGCAATGTCGCAGTCGACATCACGTTTGAATCCATGGACGACTTCAGCCCGGCTGCCATCGCGCGAAAAGTAGAGCCACTGCGCAAGTTGCTGGAAGCGCGCCAGCAACTGTCCAACCTTCTCACGTACATGGATGGCAAAAATGGCGCCGAGGAACTGCTGGCAAAACTGCTGGCCGACCCAGCCTTGCTTAAAAGCCTCTCCACCAGCGTCAAGCCTGCTGAATCAACCTCTCCTGAAGGTGAGTAATCATGTCTGAACAAATGCAAAACCGCGCGCTCGATGTGATCGAGCTTGAGGGCAATGAACTCTCTTTTCTTTTGCAAAAAGAGTTCAAGCCAAAAACCGATGAAGCCAGGTCTGAAGTGGAGTCGGCAGTACTCACCTTGGCTCGTCAGGCACTGGAAGGCGTGGAGTTGGTGGGCGACGATGTGGTTGACTCCATCGAGCGAATGATCGCCTCCATTGATCAAAAACTTTCTCTTCAAATCAATGAAATCATTCACCATGCCGATTTCCAGCAAATGGAAAGTGCCTGGCGTGGCCTGAATTACTTGGTGAACAACACGGAAACAGACGAGTTTTTGAAAATTCGTTTCATGAATGTATCCAAAACCGAGTTGGCCAAAACCTTGAAACGCTACAAGGGTGTGGCCTGGGATCAAAGCCCGGTATTCAAGAAAATTTATGAGCATGAATACGGCCAGTTTGGCGGTGAGCCTTATGGCTGCCTGATCGGCGATTATTATTTTGACCACTCTCCGCCCGATGTGGAAATGTTGGGTGAGCTGTCGAAAATCAGTGCGTCGGCACATGCGCCTTTTTTGTCGGCCGTGTCCCCCGCCACATTGCAAATGGATTCCTGGCAAGAACTTGCCAACCCGCGCGACCTCACCAAGATTTTTTCTACACCTGACTATGCAGCGTGGCGCAGCTTGCGCGAAGCAGACGACTCCAAATACCTGGGCCTGACCATGCCACGGTTTCTGGCTCGCCAACCCTACGGCGCAAAAACCAACCCGGTTGAAGAATTCGCTTTTGAAGAAGACACCGGTCTGGCCGACCACAGCCGCTACACCTGGGCCAACTCGGCCTATGCCATGGCTGTGAATATCAACCGTTCATTCAAGGAATATGGCTGGTGCTCGCGCATTCGCGGCATTGAATCGGGCGGTGCCGTACCCAACCTGCCCACCCACACATTTCCCACTGATGACGGTGGTGTGGACATGAAGTGCCCCACTGAAATTGCCATTTCCGATCGCCGTGAAGCCGAGCTCAGCAAGAGTGGGTTTCTGCCACTCATTCACAAAAAAAACAGCGATCTGGCTGCTTTCATTGGCGCACAGTCCGTGCACAAACCGGCTGAGTACGAGGATCCCGACGCAACAGCCAATGCCAAACTGGCTGCTCGCCTTCCTTACCTGTTTGCCACTTGCCGCTTTGCGCATTACCTGAAATGCATCGTTCGCGACAAGGTGGGCTCTTTCAAAGAGCGCGCCGACATGCAGCGCTGGTTGCAAGACTGGATCATGCAATACGTGGATGGTGACCCCGCAAACTCTTCCGAGGCGGTCAAAGCCTCACGCCCGCTGGCTGCCGCTGAAGTGGTTGTTGAAGAAATAGAGGGCAACCCAGGCATGTATGCGTCCCGATTCTATTTGCGCCCGCACTACCAGCTAGAGGGCCTCACCGTGTCTTTGCGTTTGGTCAGCAAGTTGCCATCCGCCAAAGCGTCTTAAAACTTGAATTATTAATCAACCAATTACAGAGGGAATCAAATGTCAGTAGACATGTTTTTGAAAATCAAGGGTGTGGATGGCGAATCCGTAGACAGCGTACATGCCAAGGAAATCGACATTGCCGCCTGGAGCTGGGGCATGTCCCAGTCTGGCACCACCCATGTGGGTCGTGGTGGTGGCGCAGGTAAGGTCAGTGTGCAAGACATCAGCTTTACCAAGTACATCGACAAGGCCACACCAAACCTGATTAAGGCATGTTGCAACGGCAAGCATTTTGATGAGGCCGTGCTGACTGTTCGCAAAGCAGGTGAAAAACCGCTGGAGTATGTTGTCTTGACCATGAAAGACGTCATTATCTCCAACGTCAGCCAGGGCGGTTCGGGCGGTGAAGACCGGTTAACAGAAACCGTGACCTTGAACTTTGCCGAGTTCAGCTATGTGTACGTGCCCCAGAAGAAAGACGGTGGCCCCGAGGGCAAGGTTGAGGCGACATTCAACATTGCAACCAACTCCGAGAAGTAATCGGAAAGCCGGGAAACACAATGTCGAAAGTTGATATGTTCCTGGCCCTGGATGGTTCCCGTCAGGGGGCCATTCAAGGGGAAAGCCAGGTCAGTGGTCATGTCGGTGAAATTGAAATCGCCGGTTGGTCGTGGGGCATGTCCCAGCAAGTTCATTCATCGTCGCAACTGGCGTCCAAAGCGTCGGTGCGCACATTGAGTGTACAAAAGTCGATCGACAGCTCGAGTACCGCCATCATGAGTGCCTTGAAGTCTGCTGAACTGCTGAGCAAAGTGGTGCTGACTTGTCGCGATCCCGGCGGCCTTGCCACCATTGATTACTTGCGCATTGTTTTGCGAAAGGCACGAATTTGTGATTATGAAATTACTGGTGGCGCAAACGATGGCCGGCAGGTGGGGGAGTCATTCTCGATTGCATTCAAAGAAATCGAGGTGCTGTATACCCCCAAGTCGGCAGCCAATTTAAAGGCGGGTGCCTGTACTTACATTGATGTGTATGAGTAAGTCTCGGGACGCCTTGCAACCTGCTTTGCTGGATCGACTTCAGGATGACGAGCCCTCAATTCAGACCGAATCTGCCCACAGTCGCTTCATCACCAAAGAAGCCCTGCGACATTTGGTGTTGCGCGATCTCGAACAACTGCTGAACGCAACCCGCGTTCTTGACAGCGAATCTCTTGAGGGCCAGGCGCACTTGAATGAGTCAGTACTGGCGTATGGCATGCCCCCGGTGGCTGGAAAAATTGCATCCATGATCGATGTGAAAGATTTTGAACACACCGTGGCCAATTTGATTCGCTGTTTCGAACCACGCATCGACGGCCATTCACTCAAAGTAACGGCACAAACCCAGCAGGGCTTGATGCATTTGCACAATGTAATTGGTCTGCGTATTTCCGGTTTGTTGTGGGCGCAGCCTTATCCAATCGAGTTGATGCTGCGCACCGACGTTGACCTTGAAACCGGCAAGGTGGTGTTGTTGCCGCTTTTCGGTTTCTGAGCAGCAGGCGTCAACTCAATATGGACCCGCGTTTACTTCAGTTTTATATCCAGGAACTTGCCCATGTGCGCGACAGCGGTGCCGAGTTCGCAGCGCGCTTTCCGAAAGTCGCTTCGCGTCTTGCAATGGACGCCACTGAGGTTCAAGATCCCTACGTCGAAAGGTTGCTTGAGGGTTTTGCGTTTCTCACGGCCCGTGTGCAGCTGCGGTTGAACGAGGAGTTTCCGCGTTTTACCGAGCAACTGCTAAACCGAATCAGTCCCAATTTTCTGGCCCCAGTGCCTGCCATGGGTGTGGTGCAACTCAATCTCAATCTCAACGATGTTGCCTTGAAAAAAGGCATTTCGCTTTCAGCCGGTACCGTGCTGCAAAGCCAGGTGGCCAAAGGCATCACCACCCCGTCCAAGTTCAAGGTAGGGCATGGTTTAACATTGTGGCCCTTGGCCATACGGGCCATTCAACACGGACCTTTCAAGGCCACGGCAAGGCGAATGCAAGGCGGCAAGCAGCCACGGTCCGCTTTGTTGGTCACGCTCGAGAATTCCACACAATCTGCGGTGTCACAACTGCCGGTGAATGAACTGGATTTTCATGTTAGTTGTGGTGATGAATACGCCTACACACTTTTTGAAAGGTTGTGTTATCAAACAGTCTCAGTCGGAATACGTTGCCCCGAGCAGACCGATTGGCAATGGTTGCCGCCAGCTTGTGTCGCGGCCTTGGGGTTCAATGATTCTCAGGCACTGCTTCCAGTCCATTCAAACCAGTTCAGTGGCATGCGTTTGCTGCAAGAGTTTTTCGCTTTGCCAGCCCGATTTCTTTTTTTTCGTGTTCAAGGCTTACAGCGCTTTCTGGCTGATTTCAAGCATTCCAGTTTTGAACTGGCGTTTTGTTTCGCTGAGCCCAATAGCGAGCTTGATCGAGTGGTTGCCATCGACTCATTGGCCTTGAATTGCACGCCCGTGGTCAATTTGTTTGAACTCAGTTGCGACCGCATCATGCTGGATGATCGTCTGCATGAGGTCTTGGTGCAGCCCAACCGCAGCAAGCCGCAAGACTTTGAAGTGCACTCAGTGCTGAGCGTGCAGGGGTATGGGCAAAACAAGGCGCAGGAACTGCCGGCCTTGTATGCCAATTGCACCAATACCGCTGAAAGTATTGATCGCGAAGGGCCTCAATTCGTACATCGCCGCGTCCCCACGTTGATGTCAGAAAAGCAGCTGCGGGAGGGCGCACGTTCGTCGTATTCAGGCAGTGATGTTTATCTCGGCTTGACCTTGCCCACTGGCGAGCTGATTCAAACACACGGGCTTGCGCAGCTTGCCGTGCAAGCTCTGTGTACCAATCGGGATTTGCCCCTGCTAATACCCGTGGGGCAAGGGTCCACTGACCTGGCCTGGCCGGGTAATTTGCCGGTTCAGTCTATTCGTTTTCTCCGCGGCCCCAGTCGTCCGAAGGCAGCCAGATATGGTGGGCAAAGCTGTTGGCAATTGATCGAGCATTTGTCCTTGAACTATCTTGGCCTGATCGATCAGGATGCACTCGCCTTGGGGCAGCTTTTGGCCTTGCATGCCGATCCAGCGCAACAAGCGCATCAACACATGGCCAGGGCTATTGTGGCGGTTGAGTCACAAACAAGGGTGTCGCGTGTGGTCCGACAGGGAAGGCCAGCTGTGGTGCGCGGCTTGCTGGTCACGCTCACTCTGGATGAACTGGCTTTGCAGGGCACGGGCGCCCTGGTGTTGGGCAGCATTTTGGCCTTCTATCTTGCAAACCATGTGTCGGTGAATTCATTTGTACAAACCCGGGTGCGCCTGAACAGCACCGGTGCGGAGTTTGATTTTCCTGCCAGGTCGGGTAACCGACCCTTGCTGTAGCCGGGCTTGTGCAAATGAGTATGCCAACACCGCCAGTTTCCAATTTCTTCGCTCTGTTGCGGAAAATTGAACAGTCGCATTCTGACAAACCGTTGCTCGGTACATCATTGCGTTTGCGAGATGACCCTGTCCGTTTGGGCCAGCGACCCTACCTTGACTTCGCCACGCAAGATTTCAAATGCGAAGCCACTATTCAGACTACCGGTTTGGGTACGATTCCGAAGCTGTTTATTCAGAACTTTGGTTTGTTGGGTCCCAATGGCGCCTTGCCACTGCATTACACAGAACATGCCTACACGCGGATTCATCAGTGGAATGACCCCACTTTCGCCGAGTTTCTGGATATCTTTCACCATCGGGCTTATTTGTTGTTTTACAGGGCATGGGCCGAGTCGCAACCTCACATTGCCTATCACCGCAAAACGTTCAATCCGTTTGCGCAACACTTGAACAGTTTGGTGGGGCATGGTGCATTATCCAGCTGGGGGCGCGAGGCCTTGCCCACCCATTTTCGTGCGGGTTTGGCTGCGCATTTTACCCGGCGAAGCAAAACACAAGCGGGCTTGGCCACAAGCCTGTCGGCCTTAACTAGCCTGCCCGTGGAAGTTTTGCCGTTTCAAGCGCAGTGGCTACAGCTGCACGCGCAGAGCAGTGATCAGTCGACAGGGCGGGCGCTTGGGCATGGCGCCATGCTTGGCAGCAGGGTGTGGTGCGCGCAAAGCAAAATAAAAATTGATATTGGCCCCATGGCCTACAGCGCTTACCAACAGTTACTGCCTGGCACACCAGGACGAACGCGCCTTGTGCAGGCCACCCATGCCTACCTGGGGCTTGAATTTGATTGTGAATTTGCACTTCAAATCAGCCCTGACAAAATTCCGCAAGCTTGCCTCAACGGCACAGCCCAGTTGGGGCGCAAGGCATGGCTGGGTGAACTACAGCTGCACAAACGCACCCAGCGGCCAGCAACCGTTCGCATGAAATGCCTTGCGGTTCCCACTCATTCTTCATTGTCCCGGAGTTCCGCATGAGCAATATCAGCCGTGTTTCGCTGTTTGCCAAATTAAATCCCATTGCATTCAAATCGGTTGAAGGCGCCACTGTGCTGTGCAAACTGCGAGGCAATCCCTATGTGCAATTGGTGCACTGGGTTGCGCAAATTCTTCAACAAGATGACAGCGACTGGCATCACATTCTTCGGCATTTTGAGCTGGATGCAAGTGCCGTACTTGCCGACGTGCAGCGCGCCCTTGAGCGTCAGCCTGGTGGAGCGCAGGGTATTTCTGATTTGTCAGAGTCCATCACCAATGCCGTGGAAAGGGCCTGGGTGTATGCCTCACTGATGTTTGGTGCACAGAATGTGCGCACTGGGCATGTGCTGGTGGCTTTGTTGAAAACTGATTTCCTGTCGCAGGAATTGCTGAAAATATCACCCCGCTTCAAACAGATTCCAGAAGCTGCGCTCAGTGAAAACTTTGCACAGCTGGTAGAACACTCGGCCGAGCAGTCTTTGTTGGGCACCGATGTGCCGCTCGGGGCCTTGCCAGGCCAAGCCAGTGGAGCCATGCCAGCAGCGCAGCTGGGCGGCGAGGCGGCTTTGATGCGCTACACCGTGGACCTGACACAAAAAGCGCGCCAAGGCGAAATCGACCCTGTGCGCGGGCGCGAACTGGAGGTGCGGCAAATCATTGACATTTTGCTTCGTCGTCGTCAAAACAACCCCTTGATTACCGGGGAAGCGGGCGTGGGTAAAACAGCGGTTGTTGAAGGATTTGCTTTGCAAGTGGTGGCTGGTCAAGTACCGCCTGCCTTGCAAGGGGTTCGAATTTTGAACCTCGATCTGGGTTTGTTGCAGGCCGGGGCATCGATGAAAGGAGAATTTGAGCAGCGGCTGCGCCAGGTGATTGATGAAATCCAGGCCAGCGAGCAAGGCACCATTTTGTTCATTGATGAAGTGCACACCTTGGTGGGGGCGGGCGGCAATCAGGGAACCGGTGATGCAGCCAATTTGCTCAAACCCGCTTTGGCGCGCGGCACGCTTCGAACCATTGGTGCCACCACCTGGGCCGAGTACAAAAAATACATTGAGAAAGACCCAGCACTCACACGGCGTTTTCAGGTGGTGCAAGTGGAAGAGCCCTCCGAGGTCAAGGGTATCGACATGCTACGCGGTTTGACTGCTGCCATGCAGGCACACCACCGGGTCTTTTTACTCGATGAAGCAGTGCAAGCTGCGGTGCGGCTATCGCATCGCTACATACCGGCACGGCAATTGCCCGACAAGGCAATCAGCCTGCTCGACACCGCTTGCGCACGCGTTGCAGTTTCCCAGCACGCGATGCCTGCACCGATCGAATTGATTCAAAACAAGCTACAAGCCTTGAGTACCGAACACGCCGCCTTACTCAAGGAATCCACTTTTGGGCGTGAGCATGCTGCACGGCTGACTGAAATTGAGTTGACGTCAAGCCAATTGAATTCGGATCTGGACCAGTTGCAATCGCAATGGCAACAGGAAAAGCGGATTCTGGATTCCATGCTCACCCTGCGCAATCAAATTGACCAGGCCAATACCGAATCCAATCTTGCACACCTTCAGTTGCTGGAGTGCGAGATCAAAGCGCTACAGGGCGAAACACCCTTGATTCACCCCCAGGTGGACGCCCAATGCGTGGCTGCAGTGGTGGCAGACTGGACGGGTATACCCGTGGGGCGCATGGTGCGCAATGAAATTGAAAATGTACTGAACCTGAACAACTCCTTGGGCGCGCGTATTGTGGGTCAACGCCATGCACTGGAAACCATTGCACGTCGAATACAAACTTCGCGGGCGGGTTTGGATGACCCGAACAAACCGGTGGGCGTGTTCATGCTGGCGGGTACCTCGGGCGTTGGTAAAACTGAAACCGCTTTGGCACTGGCTGAAAACTTGTACGGCGGTGAGCACAATGTGATCACCATTAACATGAGTGAATACCAAGAGGCACACACTGTGTCTTCGCTGAAAGGCGCGCCACCCGGTTATGTGGGGTACGGGGAGGGCGGTGTTTTGACCGAGGCTGTGCGCCGCAAACCCCACAGCGTGGTGCTGCTTGATGAGGTCGAGAAAGCCCACCCCGATGTGCATGAACTGTTTTTTCAGGTGTTTGACAAAGGCTGGATGGAAGACGGTGAGGGGCGTCGAATCGATTTTCGGAACACCTTGATTTTGTTGACCACGAATGTGGGCACGGCCGAATTGATGGCACATTGCAAAACAGGGCTGCGCACTGGCGACATGCCCCACCCCGAGGAACTTGTCCGTGTTTTGCGTGCGCCCATGTTGCGGGTGTTTCCACCGGCCTTGCTGGGGCGGCTGGAGGTGGTGCCGTATTACCCGCTTTCCAGCGACATGCTGGCCAATATTGTTCGCTTGCAGCTCAACCGTATTCAGCAACGCATTGCCAGCACTCACCAAATTGCTGTTCACATTGATCCCTCTGTCATTGATCGTATTGTGGCCCGTTGCAACGAGGCTGACTCGGGCGGGCGGATGGTGGGCACAATTCTTGGCAATACCTTGCTGCCCACAGTCAGTCGTCAATTGTTGCAGGCCACCCTGTTGGGCCAACCAGTCACTACATTGAGTATCGGCACCGATGGTCAGGAATTCACGTATCACTACGACTAAGTTGCCGAAATCATTGGGCCGGCGAAGTGCATTGCAAATCTTGTTGCGCGGAGTGGGTCTATTGCCAATTGCGCCACTTTTTTTTCGACCACAAGCTGCGCAGGCTGCGCCTTATACTCACCGGCTGGCTTTGCTGATCGGCAATGGCGATTACCCTGTGCCGCACGATCTGCCGCCCATTCACAAAAACGTGATGGATCTTGGTGAGGCTTTGGCCTTTCGTGGTTTCGATGTAACCCAGGCCATGAACCTCGATGAAAACAGTCTGCAAAGCACAGTGGAGGGATTTGTAAAAAGGGTGGCGCAAGCACCCCCCAATGCGGTCACTTTGTTTTATTACGCTGGCCATGGTTTGCAGGTGGAATCCAACAATTTGCTTTTGGGGTCGGGGGCCAACCCCACGGCACCTCGCCGTGATCTGTTGGCACGTTCCCTGGTGCTTCAGCAAAAGTTGCTGGCCGCCTTGCCGGCCAGGCCTCAGGCCTTGAACATCACCGTGATTGATGCATGCAGAACCGATCTGCGCAATGCCTTGGGCGATGGTGAGGGCTTGAATCAGGTGGAAGCGCCCTTGGGCAGCCTGGTGTGTTTTTCAACTGGTGCGGGCAAGCCAGCGGTGTCGCCGGCCAGTGCGGATCAAAACACTTTTTACACCGGTGCCTTGGTGAAACTGCTTCGGGAGTCGGCCAGCCATATTACTTTCAACGACCTGTTTCGAATGGTGAAGGCAGAAGTAGAGAGCACCATGCTGAATCACCCGCTTGCAGCAATTCGACGTTTGGCTCAAATCCCTTTCATTGCAGACAACACCCGAGTGCAGGTTCCGCTGGTGGTGCCTGTGCCTGCGCTGGCAGGTGCATCTGCGCCTCAGTCCATGTCACCCCAAGAGGAGGTTGACTGGCTGGCCATTCAATCCGCGCAGTGGCCCCTTGACCTGATTCGCTTGTGCCAGTCTTTCTTGAAGTTGTATCCAGACAGCATTCAGGCGCGATCAGTGATGGTTTATCTAACCGGAGCCCAACAGGCCTTGAGCGTGCTGCGCCACAAAGAAGTCAAGTTGTTCAAAACCAGTTTTGTTCTGCCCCAGCCTTTGCCACCTCAGCAGCACGAGCACGGAAACACTGATCTGGTTCGCGCTGCGCGTGGGGACAAAGACGCAGCCGCCCGCATTGCACGTTTGCATCGGGAGTTGGGTACCCAGCAAAGCCAGCTACGCTATGTGGGTTGGTTGCAGTATGCAGGTGGGTTGGGCAATGGCATTGCATGCTACGAGCTTGCACTGTACTACCGAGAGGTGGCGCAGCCTCTGTTGGCCGCTCAAGCCGAGGCGCAGGCCCGGCAGTTGGGTTATTCGCCGCCCCGTGCTTTGGGGCATGCACGTAAATAGGCGGGCCTTTCCGGCTTATTTTGAGGTTTCAATTGCCTTACAAAGATTCACAATGTTTGTAAGTGAAAAAGGAACCTGAAAATGATCCGCCCCGTTTTTAACTGGATTGCCCTGGCCTTGTCTGCAGGTTTGCTCATGGCCTGCAACCCCCGCACACATTTAACCGAAGACAACTTGCTTAAAGGCGCAAGGGCCGAAACCTTTATTTTGAGCCATGGTGCCCTGTGTGCGCGTTTGCCCAGCCCGGAAGCGATTGAGCAGTATGCCCGCGACCAGGTGCCAGCCAACAGCGCGGTGGCCCGTGAGGTCAAGGCTTGGGACTTGTCGGGCTTGCTGGATATTTTTCAAACCCGCGATGGTCGCTGGGTGATCATGCCCTCCAGTGGATTGAAGAAACTGGAAGGTGTGCACTTCAGACAAGGTCCGCAGGGTGACAACGAGGCCTTGTGTTTTGGTCGTTTGTGGGTCGAGAAGACAGTCGACTACATTCAGAACAAGCCCTTTGGTCAGGAAGACGCGGTTTCTGCCCGTTTTGAGGCCAGCTTGAAAGACGCACACATGTTGAATCATTTCAAGAACCTGAAGGTGGAGTCGTTCGATCCTTCGGTGTTTACCTTGAGTACCGGCACTGCGGTGGCCGGTACATTGCAACCCAGTTTTGTCATCGAAATGGCACTTCGCCCCACTCACACAGGTTGGTACCTGGCCAAGAACGGGGCGAACTAGGCGAGCAAAACCGGGTATTAGCCCAGCGCTTTGACAATGGCATCACCCAGGGTTTTGGTGGTGCCTTTGCCTTTCAGGTCACCGGTCAATACCGTGGGGTCGCCGCTTTCCAGTACCTTCTCAATAGCAGCCAGAATGCTGTCGTGTGCCTGTTGGTAGGAGTTCTGTCGGCCTGCCGCAACTACCGCAGGGCTGTTGCCCAAAAACTGAATCATCAGGGCAGCAGACCAAATCATGGCGATTGGGTTGGCAATGCCTTTGCCGGCAATGTCGGGTGCCGAGCCATGCACGGGTTCAAACAGCGACGGAAATGTGCGGTCTGGGTTCAGGTTGGCCGAGGGAGCCAGGCCAATGGTGCCGGTGCAGGCTGGCCCCAAGTCGCTGAGAATGTCGCCGAACAAGTTGCTGGCCACCACCACATCAAAGCGCTCAGGTTGCATCACGAACCGGGCGGCCAGAATGTCCACGTGTTGTTTGTCGTAGGTCACTTCAGGATAGCCTTGAGCCATGTTGTCCACGCGCTCGTCCCAGTAGGGCATGCTGATGGCAATACCGTTGCTCTTGGTGGCAGCGGTCAGCTTTTTGCGAGGCCGGTTTTGGGCCATTTCGAATGCAAACTTCAACACCCGGTCTACACCGTGGCGGGTGAATACACTTTCCTGAAGCACAATTTCACGGTCAGTGCCCTCAAACATGCGGCCGCCCACGGCCGAATATTCGCCTTCAGTATTTTCACGCACCACCACAAAGTCGATATCACCCGGCTTTTTGTTGGCCAAGGGGCAGGGTGCGCCTGGCAGCAGTTTAACGGGGCGCAGGTTCACGTACTGGTCGAATTCACGGCGGTAGCGCAGCAGCGAGCCCCACAGGGAAATGTGGTCGGGTACAAGGTGGGGCATGCCCACTGCGCCAAACAAAATGGCCTCGCAGGCTTCCAGCTGGGGCTTCCAGTCCTCGGGCATCATGGTGCCGTGTTCGAGATAGTAATTGCAGTGCGCCCAGTCTTTGTGGTGTAACTCCAGCGTGATGCCATGGGTTTTTTCAGCCCAAGCCAGCACCTTCAGCGCTTCTGGCATAATTTCCTGACCGATACCGTCGCCGGGAATAATTGCGATGGAGTGTTTCACAGCGGTGTCCTTGTTTGAATTCACGGAAGCCCCAAAGGCTACCTGAAGGACAATTGGGCAACCAGTGTGGGAATCCCCGATGGAGTCAGATTGAGCCGCAGTAAAAACAAAACCCCCGCACCTGCCAAAACACCGAATGGCAAAACCGATTTTTCAGCACCAGGTGCCAAGGTACGCATTGACAAATGGTTGTGGGCTGCCCGTTTTTTCAAAACCCGTTCGCTGGCCACCGAGGTGGTGGAAGGCGGCAAGGTGAAGTGCAACGATGAACGTGTGAAGCCCGCTTACGGGGTGCAGGTGGGCGATGTGCTCACAGTGCCTGTGGGGTGGGACGACATGGTGCTGGTGGTGAAAGGTTTGGGCGACAAGCGCGGCAGCGCCACCATTGCGCAAGGCCTTTATGAAGAAACCATGGAAAGTGCGAAAAAGCGTGCTGAACGCGCGGCAAACCGCAAGTTGATGAAAGACCCCGCTCTGGAGATCAAGGCGCGGCCAACCAAGCGAGACCGCCGTGTGATGGACGACTTCAAATGGGGTGACGAATAAGCTCGGTGATGCAGCTTGGCTGCTTAAACTTTTTCAGCCAGTGATTTTTCAATCAGTTGGTGCAAGGCTGCGAAATCGGGTTCGCCCACATAGGTTTTGATGATCTCGCCTTTGCGATTGATCACATAGGTGGTCGGCGTAATTTTGACATCATCAAATGCTTTGGCAATATTGCCGTTCACATCCAGCGCAACGTCGAAGGGCAACTTGCGGGTTTCTGCAAAATTCACCACGTAATCGGGGCGGTCGTAGCTCATGGCCACGGCAATGGTTCTAAAGCCCTGGTCTTTGAACTTGTTGTGGGTGTCGACAATGTCTGGCATTTCTTTCACGCAAGTGGTGCAACTGGTCGCCCAAAAATTCACCAGCATGACCTGGCCCTGGTAATCGGCGGGTGTAATGGTTTGGCCTTGAATGGTGACGTAATCCACTTGCGGTGCTTTGTCGCCCCCGCAGGCGGCCAGCATGCTGACCACTGCAAGGGTTGAAAACAGGGTGAGAAATTTTTTGATCATTGCCGGTTTTTTCTGTGTAACTGATTAACGCGGACCGTTTTCCACGGGCGCACTTCCATTGTTTGGAGTGGCCGACAGGCGTGAAAGTTCAGCCTCGGAAATCAATTCAAGCACCTTGACCACCTTCACCACGCCAGGTACGCCCGCCGCAATGGAGGCTGCACGGTTGGCTTCACGCTCGGTGACCAGGCCCATCAAATACACCACACCAGCCTCGGTGGTGACTTTGAATGAGTTGGCGAAAATGTCTTGCGCATCCAGCAGGGAGGCTTTCACTTTGCCGGTGATGAATGCGTCGTTGGAGCGTGCTGACAGTGAGCTTTTGAAACCCACTTGAATGTCGTTCACGATCAGGCGAATGTTGGGCAGGGTGGCCACACGGGCTTCCACGTTGCGCACGGTGGTTTCGTCAGGCGCTTCACCGGTCAGAAGAATTTGTCGGTTGTACACAGTGGCGTTCACGTGGACGTTTTCGCCAAAGCTTTCGCGAATGGCACTTTCAGCCTTGACCTGCAAGGTGCGATCTTCGACTTGGGTGCCCACGGTTCGACGGTCAGCGGCGGCCAGCGAACCCGCGGTGATGCCTGCCACTGCGCCAGCAAAACAGCCGCCCAACAGCGGTGCTGCAAGTGAGGCGACCAGTACTGCGCTGATGGCGGAAGACCGGGTGCGGGCGAAAAACAGGGGTTTACGACTCATTTTCTTCTTCTCCAAGTAGGCTTAGGTCGATGCCATCGCAAATGCAATGGATCGCCAACAAATGTATTTCCTGAATGCGGGCGGTGCGGTTGTGTGGCACGCACACATGCACATCGCCTTCTTTCAGCTGGTGCACCATTTGGCCGCCGCCCTTGCCCGTGAGTGCAACAATGGTCATGTCGCGGGCGTGTGCGGCTTCAATGGCCAGTTGCACGTTTTTCGAGTTGCCGCTGGTTGAAATGGCCAGCAGCACGTCACCAGGCTGGCCAATGGCCGCCACCTGCTTTGAAAAAATTTCATTGAAACTGTAATCGTTGCCAATCGCAGTGATGGCCGATGAATCGGTGGTCAATGCAATGGCAGCCAGTCCTGGGCGTTCACGTTCGAAACGGCCTACCAATTCAGCCGCAAAGTGTTGGCAGTCGCCTGCCGAGCCACCGTTGCCGCAGGCCAGCACCTTGCCACCATTGGTGAGCGCATTCACCATCAGCTCGATTGCCTCGGAAATGGGGCCTGCCAGTTCTTCGGTGGCGGCCTGTTTGGCGGCAATGCTTTCGTCAAATTGTTGGGTAATGCGTGTGATCAAGTCCATGGCGCAGGCCTTCTGGCAGTTATCTCGAGCCTTCTATTATAGGTGACCCCGTTGCAGGCGATTTGCATGGCGCAGCGGTTTGATTCCGCTTTAGTTGCTGATTTGCCACGCATTTTGCACCCACTGGGGTTCAGTGCCGTTTTCCAGTGCGACCACATCAAAACGCAGGTGCGTGAACTTGCGTTGACCCTGCTGCACCCACCACAGCTTTGCGCAACGCGACACGCGGGATTGTTTGTGGGCGGAAATACTCTCCAGCGCACTGCCATGGCGGCTGTTGTTGCGAAGCCGAACTTCCACAACGACTGCGGTGTTGCCATGCGCCATGATTAAATCAATTTCACCGCAGCGGCACCGGTGGTTTCGGGCCACCAGGATTAATCCGTGTTGTTCCAGCAAGCGCAAGGCTTGGGTTTCGGCCAGTTGCCCTTCCGCCAGCAAGGCAAGTTTGTGTGTGGGAGGTGTTTTGTGGGTGGTGTCGGCTTTTTCTTTGGGGGCTAGCCATGGAATTTTGGCCTTTGGTGATCGCAATTTGCGCGTGACCCATGGAATGCCGGACAATTCAGGAACTTTGGACTTGGATTTGAGCGCCATGCAGAACGCCGGTGAGGGGAATGGAGTGAATGATGCTGTGAATTCTGACGTGAGGGCTGGAACAAGGCGAGAACCATCCCTCTATGTGGTGGCAACTCCCATCGGCAATATGGGTGATCTCAGTCTTCGGGCCCGGTCCGTGCTGGAACAGGTGGATCGAATTGCGGCTGAAGACACCCGCAACACCGCTCGTATGCTGGATGCCTTGGGCATCAAGAAGCCTTTGATGGCGCATCATGCCCACAATGAACGGGAGAGTGCACAGGGTGTGCTGGCCTGTTTGCAACGGGGCGAATCGGTGGCTTTGGTGAGCGATGCCGGCACGCCGGCTGTGTCGGATCCAGGCGCGGTGGTGGTTCGTTGTGTGGCCGAGGCCGGTTTTACTGTGGTACCGGTTCCGGGTGCGAGCAGTGTGTTGGCGCTGGTGGCCGCTAGCGGGCTTGTGGATGGTGCTTTCACTTTCCGTGGTTTTTTGCCCGCCAAAGGGAAGAGCCGCCTGGATGATTTAAAGAAATGGCTGGCGTGCCCTGAGCCCCAAGTGGTGTTTGAGGCACCGCATCGAGTCATTCAACTGGTTGATGACCTTGAAAGCCTGGGTATGGGCGAGCGCGCGATGTGCGCTGGGCGAGAGATGACCAAACAGTTCGAAACCTTCTACCGGGGCAGGGGTGAGCAGGTGTTTGAGTTGGTGCGGCAAGACACCAACGCCGAACGCGGCGAATGGGCGTGGGTAATCGGCGGCAACCAAGTTTCGGACAGTGATGCGGAAACTGCGCAGGCCAGCGCAGATTTGGACACCTGGCTTGCCTTGCTGTTGGCTGAATTGCCCCTGAAAACTGCAGTGGCGCTGGTGGTGAAAGCCACGGGGATGGCCAAAAACACGGTGTACGACCGTGCGCTGGCCTTGAAAAGCGGGCAGCAATAAAAAAGCCAGCCCGAAGGCTGGCTAAACCACTGTGTAGTATCAAGAACTGCTTTTGCCTATCAGTGCCTGCAAATCAGGCTGGCAGGGGCAAGCCGGCTTCAGGCACTTCAAGGCCACTGATGCTGATCGAGGCTGAAATTGGCAAGCCTTCTGGCAAGGCCAGAGTCAAGGTGCCATCTTCAAAACTGATGGGGCTGGATGGCAGACCGCCACCAGTATCTCCACCGGGCAGGCTGGGCAAACCGCCGCCGAGCAAGCCGGTCAACGAGTCCAGGCCAGGAATGGCATCCAGGCCGGGAATTGCGTCCAAACCAGGCAGGGCTGGTGCTTCTGGCAAGCCACCACTGAGCAGGTCAGTCAGCGAGTCCAAACCAGGCAGGCCGTCTGTTGGAATTGGCAGTGCATCCAGACCAGGAATTGCGTCCAGACCGGGCAGGGCCGGGGCTTCTGGCAGACCGCCGCTGAGCAGGTCTGTGAGTGTGTCCAGGCTGGGGGCGCCGTCGGTTGGCAGTGGCAGTGCATCCAGCCCGGGAATGGCATCAAGACCTGGAATTGCTGGTGCCTCAGGCAGGCCGCCTGTCAGCAGGTCAGTGATCGCATCTGGGCTTGCAGGCAGCATGTCCAAGCCGGGAATTGAGTCCAAGCCAGGAATGCCGGCTGGAGGGGTGGGCAAGCCACCACTAAGCAGACCAGTCAGCGAGTCCAGTCCGGGCAGACTGTCTGTCGGAATGGGCAATGCGTCCAAACCGGGGATGGCGTCCAAGCCAGGCAGTTCGGGGGCTGCTGGCAGTGAGCCAGCAAAGGTGTCCAATACGCCAGCCAGAATTTCGCCAGCTACTGGTACGGCACTGATGCCGTTCTTCAATTCGTCTAGGGCCATGCTTTCTCCGTCATTTGAAATGATTAAAAATAGTTATTAGTTTTCTGTAGGCAATCTGCGTTGATTTCGTAATAACAACAGAGATTGATTAATCATCGCAATTCGCACATTACTTACAAACGATGAGTAAAAAACTCACTTTTATGTGATCTTCTTGGGATAAGTTGATGATTTCTAATAAAAATTGAACTAGGTGAAATATTTGTGGCGGGAAATTGATGACAAAACTGTGATGGCGGGGGGTTTACGTCACCCGAAGGTGACTTGGGAGCTGAACTTGAAGGGTCACCGCTG
>NZ_DFOZ01000040.1:20294-20460 GCF_002377005.1 Limnobacter sp. UBA3528
TAATCATCGCAATTCGCACATTACCTACAAAAGATGCGTAAAAAACTCACTTTGCTGCGATATTATTGGGTTAAGTTGATGATTTTCAAAAGAAATTGACTTTGGTGAAATATTTGTGGCGGAAAATTGATGACAAAACTGTGATGGCGGGGGGTTTACGTCACCC
>NZ_DFOZ01000046.1:0-46729 GCF_002377005.1 Limnobacter sp. UBA3528
GAGCGAGGTGAGTCAGGGTGAATATCAAAAAGGGAAATACAGGTTTTCTGGCGAATGATTGGGATTCGCGCTGGTTGAGAAGACAATTGCGATGATTCGACACAAAACCGCAACATCACACTGGCATAAAGGGAAGTTAGTACTTTTTCAACACTTCCTTGTATCGCCTAAATGAAAAAAATCTTCGAGACTTTGCACGAACAGCGCTGGGACGACCACCGCTATTATCACCACAGCCGTATCAATCAAAGCCTGCACTTGCTCAGCGCGCTGTCTTTCCTGTTTGGCTACGTATTGTTGTTTATCGATCCAGTATCCGCAGCCTTGGTGGCATGGTTGGTGGCCATGACAAGTCGCCAAATCGGTCATTTCTTTTTCGAGCCCAAAACCTACGACTATGTGAACGATGCCACGCACGATCACAAAGAAGACATCAAAGTGGGCTACAACCTGCGCCGCAAAGTTATCTTGCTGAGCATTTGGGGTGCCTTGCCGATTTTGATCTGGTTTAGCCCGTCTACCTTCGGATTGTCTCCCACTGGTGCAGACATGACCAGCTTTGTGCGCAGTGTGGGTGAATCGTGGTTGTGGCTGGGCTTGGGTGGTTTGGTGTTTAGAACCATTCACCTGTTCTTCATTCGTGACATCGAAACAGGTTTGGTTTGGGCCCTGAAAATTATCACCGACCCATTCCATGACGTGAAGATTTATTACAAGTCGCCGTTCTATCTGCTCAAAGGTCAGCTGATTGATCCCATGGACGATGTCAAGGCACGCCAGGTTTCTTTTAGTACCCGCCGCTGAATCTTCTTGTTGCTGTTGCAGGCCTCGCTGGTGTCCCACCATCCGTCGGCCTGCATGCAACGGGCTGCTTGAATAAAGCGGTCACAAAATACATCAAAGTCTGCATCGGTGTAGTTGTGGCTGAAAATCATTCGCCCCGACCCAACCCAACTCAGCATCACGCCAGCTTGCAACAGGTAAAACTGAAACATCCAGTTAAAGCGCGACGGCGTGTTGTACAAAATCGTGAATATTGAAGTCATGTTTTGTACTTCAACGGGCAATTCCAGCTCCGTCAGTCGTTTGTTCAATGCCGCGCGTCGTGTATTCCACGCAGTGTCCACATTCTGATACATCCGTTCTATTTCAACGCTGTCGATGTGCTTCAAAAACAGGTTCATGGTTTGCATCACATAAGGGTGAGAATTGAATGTGCCCCGTGCAAAGCAGATGTCTGCTGGCTTGTTGTTGCGATAGCGCTTCATCAACTCGGCCTTGCCGCACAACACACCCACAGGCAAGCCTCCGCCCAATGTTTTGCCATAGGTCACCATGTCGGCACGCACACCAAAATAATCCTGTGCGCCACCTTTGGCCAAGCGGAAACCCAAAAACACTTCATCAAGAATCAACACGATTCCATTTTCTGTGCACACCTGTCGAAGTTGCTTCAACCATTGGGTATAAGCCTCTTTGTCATAACTCGCTTTGCGACCACTGCTGATCAGGGCTGAATCGCCCGGCGCATTGGTGTTGGGGTGCAAGGCTTGCAGCGGATTCACCAGTACGCAGGCAATGTCCTTTCGGCTGGCCAGCACATGCAATGTGCGTTGGCTCATCTCCTGCAATGTCAATGTTCTGTTCGCGTTCACAGGGTTGCCAATTCCAGGCTGAACATCGCCCCACCAACCATGATAGGCGCCGGCAAAACGCACAATGCGTTGGCGGCCAGTGTGGTATTGCGCAAGGCGCACGGCCTGCATCACGGCTTCCGTACCACTCATGTGATATGAAATTTCGTCCTGACCAGCCAAGGCCAGAATTCGGCGTGTGTTGTCCAGCACCACTGGGTGGTAGGGGCCAAGCACCGGGCCAAGCTGGTCCATGTCAACAGCCGCCTGCCGTATAAAGCTTTTGTAGGTGTCGTAGCCCAACAGGTTTGTACCGTAGGCACCAGTCACATCAATGTACTCATTGCCGTCGATATCCCACAGATGAACCCCTTCCGATTTACTGAGAAACAGCGCCGGCAAAAGGTTCTCATTGACCATGTTTCTGAATTGAAAGGGCACACGGTACTTGTGCGTAAATTGCGCGTCAGAAATACTGCTGATTGCTTGTTCCAGCAAACGTTTGCCTTGCGGGGCCCGTCTCAGCAAATCTTGTGACAAGCTTTGAAAGCCCTTGCGACGTTTCTCGACGAGCAAATCATCGGCACCGTCACAATTGAAAAATGAATCTGCTTCCAGGCTGTAATGCGGTATCAGCTTCGACACACGCTTGGCCATGCGTACATGCCCACTCAGGCCGGGGTGTTTTGCGCGCGACAATTGGAGTCGGCGATGTGCTTTCAATACAAGGTATGCGCTGGCGCTGGCGCCAAGCAGTAAAGTCAGGCTGTCAAGGTTCATACACATTTCTGTCAAATACAACAGGTATGGTTGTACGCCATCTCGGTGACAGGCTGATTAAATTGCAAAAAAATACACAGGCAACTTCTGCGCTTCAAGCGTCCCGCATTCAGTTGCAGGAAAGTGCCAACTTCATGTTGACCAATCGAATTCCCCGCTTGTTCAGCTCCTGGTTGATGGGCAAGGTCAGCAAAATCAAACACCCGTGGTTTGCACAACCAGCCTTGTGGCTGTGGCGCCATTTTGCAGATTTAAGCTTGCACGAAGCGCAAAAGCAGCAATTCAACTCCATTCACGATTGCTTCACTCGCGCACTCAAGCCGGGTATGCGGCCAGTGGCGACGAATGCCCTTGGCACCTGCCCCTGCGATGGAATTCTGGGTGCCCATGGCTTGGTTGAGAACGGCAGTCTGCTCCAAGTAAAAGGCTTCCCTTACGCCATAGAAGAGCTACTGGTAGACCCTGTATTGGCCATGAAATTCCATGGTCATCGATACCTCACCATTCGGATTACGGCTAGCATGTATCATCGAATGCATTCGCCACTGGATGGGGTGGTGGAGCAAGTGGATTACATTCACGGGGACACCTGGAATGTGAACCCAGTGGCACTGAAGCGGGTAGAAAAACTGTTTTGTAAAAATGAAAGGGCGGTGTTAAGCGGTAAAACCGCACAAGGTGAGCCGTTCGCAATTGTGCCGGTGGCGGCAATATTAGTGGCTGGCATTCGTTTGCACTGCACTGGCCGTGTATTCAATCAAAACGACCGCGGGCCTCAACGTGTGCGTACCCACACCCCCATTCACAAAGGTGAAGAGCTGGGGTGGTTTGAGCACGGTTCAACCATTGTATTGCTGGTGCCACCACACTGGAATCTGGCGCAGGGCCTGACTGAAGGAAGCCGTGTGTTCATGGGGCAAGCCCTGTTCGAATAATTCGGTTATTCTTGCGCCCTATGGACATATTGATCAGCGAAGAAAAGGGCGTTCGCCAACTTCATTTTGGCAGTGACTGGGTGCAAGGGGCCATGCGAATCGCAAGGCCGTATGCGCTCGAGCTTGAATACACCCGTGAAATGATGGCCCCGTTACTCTTGAACCCCGAAGCAAACTGGCCGCGCAATGCCCTGTTCGTGGGTTTGGGGGTGGGTGCACTGCCCAAGTTTTTACACAAGCACAGGCCCAGTTGCAAAATTACCGTGGTGGAAATATCACACGCAGTGGTTGCGGCTGCACAAATGCATTTCAAGCTGCCGCCCTTATCCCCGAACTTTCAGGTTGAAGTGAATTGCGGTGCCGACTACATGGCCAGTGCAGTGAGCAAAACTGACCGTCAATTTGATTTGATCATGGTGGATGGTTTCGATGGCAAAGCCAAAGTTGGCCCCTTGAATTCAACTGCGTTTTACTTGAACTGCAAAGCCTTGTTGAGCGAGCAGGGGTATTTTGTGGCGAATCTGTTAAGCAATCAGAAAGATTCCACTCAAAGTAAACAACGCCTGCTGGACGCATTCGACGGTCATGCCATGGCCTTGGCGCCTTGTGCCAGCGGCAATGTGATCGCGCTGGCCCATGTGGGTACTGGTTTTTTCTCCATCGAGGCTGATTTGTATGCCAATTGCCATCGATTGAAAGAAGAAACTGCCCTGAATTTGTCCAATACAGTGGCCAAACTAATCGAGGCCGCTCCAAAAGTTTAAATTGCATGCCTAAAATAGGACACAAATTAAACTTAAAGAGACTTCGCAGCCATGCAAAAAGATCAACAACCCATTTGGTTTTCCACGCCCGATCTGGAAAACATGAATGCCATGTGTAAAAACACAGCCTGTGAGGCCATGGGCATTGAAATCACCGAAGTAGGGCCTGACTACATTCGCGGTACCATGCCAGCCGATAGTCGTACATTTCAGCCATTTGGGCTGGTTCACGGCGGGGCAAATGTGGTGCTGGCTGAAACCCTGGGCAGCATCGCGGCCAATTTGATGGTCGACAACAGCAAATTTTATTGTGTTGGGCAAGAGGTCAACGCCAACCATTTGCGTGGCGTTAGAAGCGGCAAAGTAACAGGCACTGCCAAATTGTGGCATGCCGGCAAAAGTTCTCAAGTCTGGAGTATTGAGTTACATGATGACAGCGGAAAACTCAGTTGTATTTCCCGACTCACCATGGCTGTTGTGCCTGTTCCCGGTTCAAAATAACTCATGTCGAAAGTCACTGTGAAACAAGATAAAAACGTGCTTGGCGGCCCCTTGCTCGCCTGTTCCTATGCGCCCCTTACCGGTTTTATGCGAGATGGCTGTTGCAGCACTGGCCCCAACGATTTGGGTCGTCACGTCGTGTGTGCAAAGGTCACTCAGGAATTTCTGGAGTTCCAGTTGCGCATGTGCAACGATCTTATCAGCCCCATGCCCCAGTATCGTTTTGCCGGGCTGAAGCCTGGAGACCGTTGGTGCGTATGTGCCAGCCGCTGGCTGGAGGCCTATGAAGCGGGTATTGCTCCACCAGTGTATCTGGAGGGCACCAATCAAACTGCGTTGGAAATTGTGCCCCTGGAAACCTTGCTTGAACATTCAATCGTGTAAAGGATCTCATGGTTAAAAAACTTGCCTCGCAGTGGCTTTCTGCAGCCCGTATAAGTCCCACGGCCTTGTACACGGGGCAGGTTTGGCAATCCACAGGTCGATCCATTCCCGAACTTAAATCCATGCCGGCCAGTGCGCTTCACATGGCGCTGGCACCTTCCATGTTTGTGTCCAGAAGCTTCGGTGGGCCGACACTGGAGGATTTTTTGCTGGCCCGGCATGATCTCATCGATCACCATCTGACTGAACTGATTGAATCGGGCAAAGCCACTCAAATCATTGAGATTGCAGCGGGTTTGTCGCCCCGCGGCAGTCGTTTCGTTGAGCGTTACGGCGACAAAATTACTTACATTGAAGCCGACTTGCCAGGCATGGTTGCCCAAAAGAGAAAGTTACTGGCTACCCGGCTGCGTGCGTGCCCCAATCATCACGTCAAAGTAGTCGATGCTTTTGCAGAGCAGGGCGCACACAGCCTGGATGGTTTGGCCATGCAGTTGGATACCAGCCAAGGTTTGGTTGTGGTGACAGAAGGATTGTTGAATTATTTTGACAAAGATTCCGTGTTGAACCTGTGGGCCCGAATCTCTTCAACTTTGGCTCAGTTCCCGCAAGGGGCCTATCTTTCCGATATTCACTTGCAAGCCCAAAATTCAGATCCCCTCGCGCAGGCTTTTGTTGCCGGGCTTGGTATCTTCGTTCGTGGCAAAGTGCATCTTCATTTTGAGACAGCCGGTCATTTGCAATTGAGTATGGAAAATTTGGGTATGGCCTGCCAGGTACTCAAGCCCAGCGACTTTGCTCAGCAAATACCTGCGTGTTCAGGCAAAGGTGCAGACTTTTGTCGCATCTTGTTTGCGCGCCCTGCCAGTGCGGTAAAGTAGACGCACAACAAAAAATCAGAACCACCAGCAGGAGACAAAATGCGATTTGAATTATTGCGAGGCATGTTGGCCTCGGCAGTGTGCTTTGCGCTCAGCGGCACGGTAGCAATGGCTCAGACAGGTTCAGTAAACGCCTTGGGTGCTGAAATAGCGGGCAATGCGGCCGGTACTATTCCGGAATGGACAGGCGGGCTTACCAAAGCGCCTGCTGGGTTTGATCCCAAGAAGGGCTACGTCGATCCATTTGCAGGTGAAAAACCCTTGTTTGTGGTGAATCAAAGTAATTTGGCCCAGCATGAAAAATTTTTGCCTGCGGGGCAAATCGCCTTGATCAAACGTTATGCAAACTACAGTATTCCCGTTTATAAAACGCATCGCACTGCTGCTTTTTCTTCAGAAATGATGACGAGCATCAGCACGGAATCTGGCAAAGCCAAGTTGGCGCATGGTGGTTTGGCGATTGAGGGTGTGCAATCTACCAGCGTGCCTTTTCCTCAGCCCAAAAACGGGCTTGAAGCAGTCTGGAATACTTTGCTTCGGCGCCCGGCACAAACGTTAAGGTCGCACACCGCGGGCTTTGTGGCAGGCAATGGCAGCAAGCCGATTACATTTGCCAGCAGCCAAACCATTGCTTGGGCGCCATCCATCGGCAAAGCAGGCAGTACCTTGTTGTTCGCGTTGATTGGCGAGTCTACAAAGCCTTCAGCACAATCGGGTGAAGCCCTGCTGGTGCTTGACACCCTGAATTTCAAAGAAGACACCCGCAACGCATGGATCGTGAATTCTGGCCAGCGGCGAGTATTGCGCGCACCTGAACTGGTGCACGCTGCCCCGGCCGGAAATACCGATGCTTTGCGCACAGTGGACGACATTTACGGATTTAACGGTTCGCCTGAACGTTTTGAGTGGAAGTTGCTGGGCAAGCGTGAAATGTACATTCCTTACAACAACTACAAGCTTAGTGACAAAAGCCTGAAGTACGACAACATGATCAACGATGCTTTCGTGAAACCAGAATTAACCCGATTTGAGCTGCACCGGGTTTGGGTGATCGAAGGCACCTTGAAGCAGGGCGCAGAGCATATCTACTCCAAGCGCACCATGTATGTTGATGAAGACAGCTGGTACGTTGCCCTGATGGATCAATACGACACCAAAGGTGAACTGTGGCGCGTCAAAATGCTCTATTTGATGCAGGCGTACGATGCACCGGGCTTGTACACCTCTGGTGAAGTGCAGCATGATTTGAATGCACGTAAATCCGTATTCAGCGCATTCCAGAATGAAGAACCAGCCACAGAGTTCAATGTGCCTGTTAAGCCAGGAGACTTTACGCCCGCAGCACTGCGTAAATTGATGCGCTAACCTGGTGTGAAATTGCACCGCGATTTAGAGTGCTTTTTCATCAGTACCGGGCGACCAGCCACTACAATGTCGCCCAACTCACTTTGTATTCGCAAGGACCTTTCGCAGCATGGCTGAGCAGGACAAATCCGACAACGTAGAAGCCAATGCCAAGGCTGATGCCGATGGCAGCACCATGGATCGCATCAAAACCGGTGCATTCGAACGCAACGTTGCCTTGACACGCATGGGCGTGGGTGCGGGTGCCAAAATTGCCAGCCACACCGTGCGAAATTTCTTTCGTCGTGGTGATTCCAAAGACGAGGCCAACCGAAACTTCTACCGCGCTCAAGCCAAAGAACTGGCCGATGAGTTGGGTCGTTTGAAAGGCAGCGTGATGAAGGCGGGGCAAATGTTGTCTTTGTATGGGCAATATTTTCTACCCGAGGAGGCTGTGGAAGTGCTGGCCACACTTCAGGACAACACGCCGGCAGTCAGCTGGTCATTTGTTGAGCCACAGTTGATTGATGCGTTGGGCGAAAAGACCATTGCAAAGCTCGATATTCAGCGAAAACCCATTGCTGCTGCATCTTTGGGGCAAGCGCACCTGGCCACCATCAAAGCGACCGGTGAACAGGTTGTGGTCAAGATTCAGTACCCCGGCGTGGCCAATGCCATCGACACCGATATACGTACTTTGTCCCGGTTAATTTCCGCGACTCGACTGGCACCCAAGGCACTTGATTTGACCGATGTATTCAATGAACTACGCGACATGCTCGTTCGTGAATGCGATTATCTGCAGGAGCGTGAGTTCACGGAAACTTTTCACGACCGGTTGGCAAACAACTCACGGTTTATAGTGCCCAAGGTTTACCCGGAGTTTTGCGCCCAGCGCGTGCTGACAACACGTTATGAACCTGGATATTCTGTGTCTTCCAAAGAAGTGCAGGCCTTGTCGCAAAGCCGCCGAAATGCCTTGGCCAAAAGTTTTGCAGAGTTGTTTGTGACCGAGTTTTTCGATTGGAATCTGGTTCAGACCGATCCTCATTTTGGAAACTACCGGGTCCGCATCGATTCTCAGGGTGAAAACGACCAAATCGTGACGCTCGATTTCGGGGCAACCCGTCCTTTCGACAAATCTTTTGTGGAAAGCTACGGACGCATCGTTCGGGGATCACTTCAGGCGGACAGGCGCGAGGTTGCCCAGGGCGTCCTGGAGATTGGTTTGATGGACGCCAGCACCCCACAATCATTTCTGGAGGGATTTGGCGACCTGACGGAACTGATTGTTGAACCGTTTCGAAAACCATTTGACCCCATGGTGCCTGATCGGCTTTACACCCCCGGTGGTGCTTACCGATTTGGCGACACCGATTTGCCAGCGCGGGTTGGTCAAACTGCAGCATTGAAAATGATGTCCAAGCATTTCAAGATACCTCCGCAGGAAATTATATTTCTGCATCGTCGCATTGGTGGCGTACTCGTCACCCTGAAAACCTTGCGGGCTGAGCTGCGCCTGCATGAGTTACTTAAGCCTTATTTGGGTTTGAGTTAGTTCTAGAAACAACTCGATTTTCCTTTGTCCGAAATTATCAATTAAAACTCTGCTTTGACGCCAAAGCAGCAGGAACCTTTGTACCTTAGCGCGCTCTAAATGTGCGTTAATGGTTATCGCACTGCATATTAATTATCTTTATTGAGCATATAGAGTAATTTGCATTGCTCTGCCCATAGGCTTGTGGTCAAATAGTTCAAGTTGTCCTAGACAAAAAGGCGAACAAGATGTCAACAGCGCAAGACTCGATCGGTGTGGTGGTACTGGAGCCCAACAAACAGTTGTTGGACAAAATTTGTGCGTTCGCTCAAAAAGTATGGGGGCAGCATGAAGTGTTGCCGCGTCAAACTGGCAAGGAACTGGCGTTGGCTGCCGAGAATCTGAATGTGGGTCTGGTGGTTGTGCGCGCAAGCTTCCAGCGTTCAAGTGCCTTGATTCAAAGCACTTTGCTGGACATGTATGCCGCGGGCTCACAAATTCTGGTTATTCAGGACACTCCCTTCAGGGTGTCGGAGACAAATTGGGCCTCTTTTGCGGGCCTTCACTTTTTGTCCGACAAAGCCACCGACGACCAGCTGAATGATCTGCTCACAATGACCTTGGTTCGTCACTGTATGCCCCAGTTCAACAAATTGATTTGACCTAGACAGACAATCTAAGTCATTTACAATTTCTTCAACTTTCAACGTAAATTAATCGTGTCGCCGTGGCCCAGTAACTCAAAGTCGCTGGGTTGCACACTGTGTTTTTCCAAGGCAAGTTTCAAATCGCCAATGGGTTGATCGAGAGGTTCATCGGTCAGTTCAAAAGTACCCCAGTGGATACCCATTGACTTGGATGAACGAACATCTTTGTGAATTTGCACGGCCTCATCCGGGTTAATGTGTTGTGCTTTCATAAACCACCGAGGCTCGTAGGCACCGACTGCAATTGCGCTGAAGTCGAATGGACCCAAACGTTTTCCAATTTCTTCGAAGTCTTTGCTGTAGCCGGTATCGCCAGAGAAATAGAAGTTCAGCTTGGGGTTTTTCATCGTCCAGCCTCCCCACAGCGATTTATTTCTGTCTGTCAGCGTACGCGCTGACCAGTGATATGCCGGTACGAAAGTAATCTGATTCTCCCCGATGGTGTGAGTTTCCCACCAGTCCATTTCCTTGACGTTTTCAACACCCCAGCTTTTCAGCAGTGACTCAAGGCCAAGTGGTACAAGAAAAAGAGTATCAGGTTGTTGTTTGGCCAGTTTGACCACTGTGTTGTGATCCAGGTGGTCATAGTGGCTGTGGCTAATCACCACAACATCGATTTTTGGAAGGTTTTCAACACGGCTTGGTGATTGAACCTTTCGGGAAGGTCCAGCCCATTGCACTGGAAATGCGCGAATCGAAAAGTGGGGGTCGGTCAACATCGTAAAACCATTTGCACGAACCATTACAGTGGCGTGTCCTAGCCAAGTGGCTGTGGTTTCCGAGTATTTGGAAAGTTGGCTTTTGTCGAAGGCCTTCAGGGGGAAATCGGCATAACTGGCGATGAATTCGCCGGGAGGTGGTGGCAGGTCTTTGCCGAATCGTTCCCGGTACCAACGAAGCAGATCCGACATTGGTTTTGAAACAATCGTGCCATCCGAGTTCACAAAGCCATCAGGTCGATGGTGGGGTTTGCTTGAGTCGAAATATGGATTCGATGCGGCACAACCCTGTATTAAAAAACCTGCAATGACACTAAACAAACCAGCTACGACATACTTCATGATTCAACACGGATGAATTAGAGTTCCTTCCACTGTGTTGCGAGGTAAACAGCAACAGGCAAGCCAAAGTAGAGCAAACAAAGTACTCTGAAATGATCCAGTGATTCTACCGCAGTGCTGTTGTTTGTGTTCAATTCCAAACCACCCAATTGTCCGGGGTTTCCGGCAAAAGCCAGCTCTAGCGTGCTGCTGGTTTCAAACAAGGGTGCAATAAATGCAGGCTCCAAAACAAAGGCACAGCCCAATACCCACAGCACAAAAAATACAGTAAATCGCTTGATGCTCATCTTGAAAACTCCTTTCACTGTTTTTATATCGCCCTGGAAACAACTGTACAATAAACACTGTAACTGTGTACAGTATTATTTCTTTTCTGTGGTTTTTTGTAGTCTTGTAAAGTGCGCCCGAACAATATCAGGCTGTTACAATCCAAGCTCACTTGTTTCGTCCACACAGAGAGGAGCTTTATGCAGTCTCAAAGAATCTCGATCAATGCCAAAGACGGCGGCCAGTTCGGTGCTTATCTGTCCCTTCCTCCCACAGGCAAAGGCCCGGGTATTTTGTTGATTCAAGAAATTTTTGGCGTAAATCAGCATATTCGTGAAGTAGCAGACCAGTACGCCAGCGATGGCTTTGTGGTGCTTGCTCCCGACGTATTCTGGCGCCAGGAAGCAGGTGTAGATATTGGCTACGACGACGCCGGTTTCAAAAAAGGATTTGGTTTGATGCAGGGTATGGACTTCCCCAAGGCGGTTGAGGATTTGTGTGCCGCTGCCAATGCATTGAAGGCGCGGCCTGAAGTCATTGGCAAAGTAGCGAGCCTGGGTTTTTGTATGGGTGGCATGTTGTCTTATCTGGTAGGCACTACACCAGGTGCTGTGGACGCAAGCATTTGCTATTACGGTGGTGGTATTCACACTGCACTTGATCGCGCACCACAGGCGAAAATTCCAATGTTGATGCACTTTGCCGAGAAAGATGGCTTCATCCCAATGGAAGCTGTTTCCCAAATTAAAGCGGCATTTGATTCCAATCACGGCGTGGAAATTCACACCTATCCGAATGTGGATCACGGCTTTAATTGTTGGGGACGTCCAATGTATCAACAAAAAGCGGCAGCATTGGCCAGGGGGCGATCGCTGGAGTTTTTGTCCCGAACTATCTCGGCCTGAGCCAATTTTGAAGGCGATCTTTTTGAAAGCAACCTCGGCGAGCGCCGCATCTCTGAGCAAGATCGTCTCAAAAGTCATTGACGATTCATGGCGCAAGAACCCATTGCTGTGTTTGTTGTTTGCAGTCGGTGTTGTCGGTTCAATTGTATTTTGGACGCAATTGGGCGACTTGGCCTGGTTTGGTCAGCTTCTGCTGTTGATTGTCGTTGTGGCGGTGTCCTATGTCGCGGGCAGTGTATTGACCCGCGCATGGATGAGTTTTCAGCTGAAGGAAAGTTTGTTGAGCCTGGGCGGTCAGGAAGCGACCCCCGACTATCTGGCAGGCAATGACTTTTTCGAAACACTGGTCAACACGGTACACAGGTTGAATCAGCAGCAGCGAATGTTGTTGGCGGCTTTTGAAGAAGAAAAACGCCGCTTTCTCAGTGTCGAGAACTGCCTGAACGGTTTTGTGGTCGAGTTCAGTGTGACCGAGCAGGGCAGGGTGCGGGTTGAAAACGTAGACAGCTCTATTGAGCGTTTTTTTTCGCTGAGCCGCGCTGAATTCATTGCCGATTGGACTCTTGTTCTCAAGCACATTGATTCAAAGTATCACGCCGCGATACGTACTGTATTGTCGCGCCCGGAGGCCTTTCCCAATCGCGAGTCGCTGGTTTTTTCAACCACGCGGCGTAGTGGGGTAGAGCCACAATATTTCCAGTTGACACTGCAGCGCGAAGCAAAAGCGCCGGGAGTCAGCATGTATGCGGTTTGTCTTGATGTGAGCGATTTGGTGCTGGCCAAAGAGCAAGCCGAAAGTGCTGATCGTGCGAAATCGGAATTTTTGGCGACCATTAGCCATGAATTGCGTACACCATTGAATGCCATTATCGGTTTTTCAAAGTTGCTTGAGGAGCAGTTGGACGATCCAGAGTTACGTGGTGATGTTCGCAATATTTCCAGCTCTGCAACCAGCCTGCATTTGATTTTGAGTGATGTGCTTGAGTATTCAAGAATCCAGGCCAATGGTTTAAAGCTGGATCCTTCGCCATTCGATCTGGATGCCATGGTGCGTCAGGTGTATTCACTCAACCGCAACCTGGCTCTCAAAAAGAACCTGGAATTTTCGCTGGTCAATGAGACTGACGGCCCTTGCTTTGTGCATGGCGATGCCAACAGGCTGCGACAGGTTGTGCAAAATTTGGTATCCAATGCTTTGAAGTTCACTGACACCGGTTACGTAAAAATGCGTTTAATGACCTCGCAACCCGCGCAAGGGCGAATCGAGGTATTTATTGAAGTGGTTGACAGCGGAATCGGGATCAGCCAGCCAGCCTTGCAAAAACTGTTTCAACGGTTTAGCCAGGCCAGTCGAGAGATCAATCGCCAATATGGTGGTACAGGTTTGGGCTTGGCTATTTGCAAAGGGCTTGTGGAATTAATGGGTGGGCGTATCGATGTCAGTTCCGAGTTGGGGGTTGGCTCGGTGTTTACAGTCAGTTTGAATTTGCCACTGGCCTCCGCTTTGAGCCCGGCCAAGTCGGGTAAATCAGTCGAATCGCCCTCCAAGGCGTTGAGTATTCTGGTGGTAGACGATCACCCCATGAATATCAAGCTGCTAGACCGTTATTTGAGCAAAAGAGGGCATCAGGTGGTGCAAGCCACTGGCGGTTTGCCGGCAGTGGAATTGTGCGAGAAACAGTGTTTTGACTTGGTGTTGATGGACATTGATATGCCGGATCTCGATGGGCATGAGGCCACGAAAGTGATTCGGGGGTCCGAGAGCGCCGCTTCGAAACACAGTTTTATTTGTGCCCTGTCGGGATTGTCGGACGACAAAAGTATCACCATGTCGTCGCAAGCGGGGATGAACTTGCACATGACCAAACCCGTTTCTTTTGAGAAGCTGGACAAACTGATAGAAGAGATTGCTCAGAAAACGGTTTGAGAATTACCTGAAAAACCGGGCTTCGTTTAAACAATGCCCAGTTGTTTCTCTAGATAAGACTTTGCTTTTTCCAGCCAGATGGTGAGTGCGGCTAGCAAGTCACTTTGACTGAATGAGCAACTTTCCCCGCCAAACATGGCGGTGCTCTCCAGGCGCTCAAGGATGCTTTCCAGTGCGCCTTCGAACACCGCAGGTAAATCGCGTAAAAGGTCTTTCTCTTGGCGGAACGCAAAAATTAGAGCACTGGTGTTTTCAAATTCGTTATTTTCGAGTGAATCTGATAGTTTTTTAATCCGCAACAGTGGATCTGCTGGTATGTTACTCATGAGTATTATTTAACCAAATTATTATTCCGGCAGTGTACTCCAGCATACGGTGCACGGCCTTAAAACTGAGGAGAATTTGACATGGATAGCAAACTTTCACTGGATAAAACAGCCTCTGTGGCCTTGAATTACGATGCCGTTTTGGCCGACCTGGAAGCCATTGAGCCGTTGATCTCAATTTTCCCAAAATTGGAAAGCCTGAACAAGCTCGGTCCGAATACTTTTGAGTGGAAACTCAAGCCCATCGGCGCCATGGGCGTCTCGCATGCAGTTCACTACGCAGCCACTTATGAAGTGGACAAAGCCAACGGACGTTTGAGCTTCAAAGCCAAAGAGGGCGTGGGCAATGCAAGTCTTTCCGGGGCGTTTCAATTCAAGCCGAATGGCAAGCAAGTCGACATTGAAATTGAAATCAATGGGCAGCTGCGGGACATCAAGGTTCCCATGTTGTTGAAAGCAGCCACACCTGGTTTTATTAAAACCATGTTTGACGGTCTGGTGGATCGATTCATTGAAAAACTGGGGGAGAAGTATGGCAAGTAACAAGCCAGCCAATTACGACACAGGCAAAGCCATGCGCACCAAGGTATTGGGTGCCGACTATGTGGCCAAGGCTGTATCAAATCCCGATGATTTTGCGGCACCGCTTCAAGACATAGTCACAGCGCATGCTTGGGGTACTGTGTGGCCACGCGAAGGGCTTGAGCCCAAAATTCGCAGTATTGCAACAGTGTCCATGTTGATCGCCTTGAATCGTCCCAATGAATTGAAACTGCACATGCGCGGTGCGATCAACAATGGCGTTACCGCAAATGAGCTGCGCGAGTTGATCATTCACGCCAGTGTGTATTGCGGCTTTCCGGCAGCCATGGATAGCATGCGCCACGCCAAGGCTTTGCTGGAAGAACTGGAAGCTGAGAAAACGGCTGCCAAGTAGTTGGGTGGATTTACAACTGAAAAAAAACCGGCGTTGAGGATTAATCCTGACGCCGGTTTTTTATGGATATCTCGGATCACTTTTCCACGAATGCACGTTCGAATACGTAATCGCCGGGCTCACCCACGCCGGGCGACACTACAAAACCCTTGGCATCCAGAATACCGCGAATATCTGCCAGCATACTGGGGCTTCCGCAGATCATGGCGCGGTCGGTTTCAGGATTCAGGGGTGGCAGGCCAACATCCTTACAAAGCTCCCCATTTTCCATTAGCGTCGTAATACGCCCTACGTTCTTGAACTCTTCACGGGTCACGGTGGGGTAGTAAATCAGTTTTTCGCGCACCATGTCGCCAAAAAACTCATTGTTGGGCAATTCCTCAGTAATGAATTCGCTGTAAGCCAACTCGTTCACGTAGCGCACACCGTGAACCAAAATTACTTTCTCAAAGCGCTCATAGACGTCGGGGTCTTTGATCAGACTCATGAAAGGGGCCAAACCAGTGCCGGTACCGAACATGAACAGGTTTTTGCCGGGTTTCAAGTCATCAAGAATCAGCGTGCCTGTGGGCTTTTTACCCACCAGTACGGAGTCTCCCACCTTCAAATGCTGCAAGCGGGATGTCAGTTTGCCATCGGGCACCTTGATGCTGAAAAACTCAAGATGCTCCTCGTAATTTGCGCTGGCGATGCTGTATGCGCGTAGCAGTGGCTTGCCTTCAACTTCCAGGCCAATCATCACGAAGTGGCCGTTGTGAAAACGCAGCCCAGGGCTTCGCGTGGTTTTGAAGCTAAAGAGCGTGTCGTTCCAGTGATGGACTTCAGTGACTTGTTCTTGAATCAGGTTTGACATGGTTGCGGCTTTAATTCTCGTAAGTTTTTCAAACGGCCCAATAATAACGCACTGCATCAAAAAACGCTGTAAGTCATTCTATTTTTTAGTTATTTGCTTATTTGGAGTTGCCACTCTAACCCGTTGGAAAGAATACGGCTTCAATGGGGGTTATAAAGTGGAGTCGAAGGTACACCACAACAACATCCAATAAGGGCAAAAAACCCATGACAGAGACAAACGAAAAACAGCGGCAGATGAGCCAAATGGTTGTACATTCAAGCGACGTGGAATTGGCTGTGAGCAGCCATGGCGAGCCGCACAACCCAACCATTATTCTCGTGCACGGTTACCCCGACTCGAGCAGCGTGTGGGATCCGGTTGTCGATATTCTGAAGCATCATTTTCATGTGGTCACCTACGACGTGCGCGGCTGTGGCAAGTCAACCGAGCCCGGCTGGATGTGGGACTATTCTCTGGGCAAACTTTCCGAAGACTTGCAGGCTGTCATGCGGGCCGTGTGTCCCACTCAACCGGTTCATTTGGTTGCACATGATTGGGGCTCCATCCAAACCTGGGAAAGCGTGACTGACCATCGTCTTAAATCACGCATTGCCAGCTACACCAGCATTTCAGGCCCATGTCTTGACCACATTGGCATGTGGATGCGCAACAGCTTTGCTGCCAACAATCGCAAAGCCTTGGGCAACGTGATAGGACAGTTGATGCATTCCTGGTACGTGTATGCCTTTCAATTGCCTTTTTTGGCACCGGCCGCCTGGAAAATGGGCTTGGACAAAGCGTGGCCGGGCATTGTGAAAAAAATGGAGGGCGTAGAACACGATGCCAACCCAACACAGCGCAAAGATGGCGTGAACGGCATTAACTTGTACCGTGCCAACATGCTCCCTCGCATCAGTAACCCGCGCTTGCGTCAAACCGAGGTGCCTGTGCAATTGCTGGTGCCTACCAAAGACAAGTTTGTAACCACCGCACTGGTAGAGTCTTGTTATCCCTATGCTCACAACGTGTGGCGCCGCGACATTGATGCACAGCATTGGGTTGTACAAAGCCATTCCGAGTGGGTCGCCAATTGCGTGTCGGAATTTGTGGAGTTTGCTGAAACCGGCCGTGAAAACCCAGGCCTCGCCAAAGCCCGGGTGCAGATTTAAATGCAGTGAGATAAAAACCCCGGCAGTGCCGGGGTTTTTGTTTTTGATACTTCAGCGTTTAAATAATGCCCAGCTTGATCATAGTCATCAATTGACCTTCACCCACTAGGCCACCCAAAATGGCACCGGTCATAATCAAAATCCATTCCTCTTGCTTGAACACAGGGCGCAACAGTCCTTCGAATTCCAGCGGTGTCATGGCCTGCATTTTTTTGCCCACCACGTTCTCGATATCAAGCGAGGTTTGAACATAGGTTTCGGCGTGCATGATTACGTCGGCCAAGCGCGCCATCAACATTTCAGAGGTGTCTTGCTTCATGCGCTGGAATGATTCCGCACCCACAGCCATCACGACGAAAGGTTTCACAATGCTGGCTTTGCTGTCCACCATCTCGCGCACACGTTCATCCACCATTTTTTGAACACGCTCGGAAAGGGGGCCCGCCACCATTTCACCAATAATGGTTTGGGGCGTCAGAATATCCCGAGCGATAATTTTTGCGTAATCAGCAGCCACTTTTTGCTGGCGTTTGAGAAACAGGCCCTGAATGGTGTAAGAGCCGAATGGAATAGGCTTCTTGGGTTCGAACAAAATATTCAGTGCGATCCAGTCGGAAATAAAACCCACCAGAAAACCGAACACGGGCAAGATCCAAGGCTCTTTGAGCAAAATCCAGAGAACCATCTGAACCACGCCAATCATAAAGCCAAAATACAAGCCTGACACACCGAAGAATTTGAACTCTTCTCGACCCACTTCCTGGAAAATCCGGTTCAGCAGGTGTTTGTCCTTCATCAGGATACGAATCACCAAAGCCTTTAGGTCAAGAATTTCATCGATGTTGCCTTTGATGTCTTCCATCACGCTGGCTATGACACCCGGCACATCTTTCTTCACTCGATCAATCAGCTTCTTCTGCGCAAAGTTAGGCAAGCTTTCCCAAAGCCTGGGCTGATGTTTGGACATCACCTCACGAATGATGGTCTCGATCACCTCCATTGCAGGGCCTTCCAGCTCCTTGCCCAAACGTTCAGAGTCCAGTTTGGAAACCACTTCATTGACCGACACAAGCTTGGTCGTAATGGTGTCGACAGCAATCGAAGCCATGCGAAGGGCATTGCGCGGCACAATGCCTTGCCAGCCGAAGAAGGGAGGAATGCCCACAAACTTCATGGGGTAGAACATCATTTTGACCGCGGCGATCTTGGTGACATAACCAAGGATGGCGGCAACTACAGGGATTGAGAGGTAAAAGAGGTAGTTTTGCTGAACATCAGCGTAAATAGTTGCCCAATCCATGAAAGGCGTCCCCTTAGAATCTTATTTTTTGTTGGTAAAGTATAAAGATATATAGTCGTCGATCTATTTTTTGGACGGCTTTTTCTAATCTGTCTTGTCTCGTTCGCCAGTATAACGATCTATAGCTGCCCTTCAGGGGGTGGAAATTAGATCAATTATTTTAATAATTACTTCAGGATGACCGTTTTGGATTTTTCCTTCCTACATTTGGGGCTTCCTGCATGGGCTGTTTTTTTAGCCATGGCAGCAACCGGACTCTTTCTGGCCTGGTTTTTCCAGGCTGCAGCACTCTGGTTGATGTTCAATCCAAAAGAATTCAAGGGTTGGCGCATTCCGCTTTTCAGAAAACTGGGCTTACACCAGTTGGGCCTTGAGGGCTTGGGCTGGCAGGGTTTGGTACCGCACCAAAAATCGGTGATGGCCGAAATAGCTGTGCGCTTGATGACTCACAAGCTACTGCCCCTGGATGAAATGATCAAGCGCATTCCTGCTCAAGGTTTGTCGGATCGCCTGACTCCACCCATGCAGGAAACGGCAGACCTGGCCTGCCGCGAGGTGATGCTCAAACACAAGCCGACATTGTGGGAAAGCCTGCCGAGCTTTTTACAGAATTCAATTATTTTCAGAATTCGCGGCATTGTGCCGGAAGTGGCCAAGCAGATTATTCTGGATCTACAAAAGAAGCCCGCCTACTACCTTAGCCTTAAAACACTGGTATTGGATGTGGTCACCAGCAAACCATTCCTGGTCGTAGATTTGTTCAAAAGTGCAGGTAAAGACCCCATGGCTTACCTCATTCGTTTTTCGCTGGTTGCGGGGTTTGTGGTGGGTGTGTTGCTGGCAGGAATTTCACTGCTTGGCATTCAATGGTACTGGTTGATCGTGGTGGGTGTGGTACTCGGTGCGCTGGCCAACGAGCTGGCGCTGGAAAGTCTGTTTTTCCATCCAGATCACGGCACGATTCGTTTGGGCAAGTTCACGGGTTTCTTCTTCCGCGATCAAAAACATATTTCTGAACTGTTTGCACAAACCGCTGCACGTGAGGTTCTGACCACCGAGAATATTGTATTGGCTCTTTGTCGTGGACCCAATGCAAAGAATTTGTCATCGTTGATTGATTACCATGTGCAAAGGGTGATGGACTTGGAGTCCAGTGGAATTAAACCTTTACTGGTCACTATCTTGGGCGCAGAGCAATGGGTGGCCATCAAGCGCGACGCTGCAAAAATTTTCGCCAGCAAACTAGAGGCACACCTGATGGCAGCGCGCGTGTACCTCAACGATGCCTTGAGAATTGAGGAAGTGATTGTCGAACGGTTGTCTGGCCTGCCTGCCATGGAGTTTGAAAAGGCCTTGCGCCCGGTATTTTCCCGATATGAATGGATGATGCCCTTGATCGGAGCTGTGTGGGGTGCGGTTTTGGCTGCGGTTTTACTGATTCTGATTTAAATCAAACCAGTTTTGAATCCGCATTTGGGTTGTCAGAGTATTACTTACAAATTCGACAACACAAACACTTATAGATTTTTGGAGGCGACATGTCCACACAGGTAATTGGTTCAGTCAATGAGTTGGAAGGCCCAGTCAGCATCATGCGTGACGGCGAAACCCGTTCCCTGGCCGCTGGTGACTCCATCATGGCTGGCGATGTAATCACTGCCAGCGATTCTGGACGCGCATCCATTATTTTGTCCAACAGTTACGGTGAGCCCATTGGCAATTTGCTGGTTGCTCCAACCGGAAGCGTGATTGCGGACACCACATTGAAAAACGGTCAAACCGCGTTGGTTTTCGAAGCCTTGTCGGACGACGGCGTGACCATTGCAAACCTCGACCCTGATTTTGCGGAAATGGTTGAGTTGCAGGGTGTTGATCAAGCTGGTTCTGAGGGCGGCATGTTTGGTTTGTTCGGCGGTGGTTTTCTCGCCGGCGGTTCAATGGGTGGCACAGCGGCCGCCGTTGGCGCCGGTGCTGTCGGCCTGGGCTTGTTGGCTTCCTCCAGTGATGACGAAGGTTCAGGCCCGACCAGTTCCACGGGTGGTGGCACAGTGGGCGACAGTGATGGTGGCAGCGATGGTGGTGGTGACGACGGCGGTGGCGACACCGGCGGTACAACAGGGACGCCTCTGGATGCTGTGCTGGATCCAGTTTTGGACGCTTTGGCAGGAACTCCTCTTGTGGCTGTAACTGAACCTTTGGCTGATGCACTGGGCATGTTGGGTGATGCCGCAGGTGGTGCTGACGGTGGTGAAACAGACGGCCCAACCGGAACACCTTTGGACGCACTGCTCGGCCCATTGGCCGATGCCGCAGGCGGTGCTGGCGGTGGTGAAACAGACGGCCCAACCGGAACACCTTTGGACGCAGTGCTCGGCCCATTGGCCGATGCCGCGGGCGGTGCTGGCGGCGGTTCTACGGGTGGCACAACCGGTACGCCACTGGATGCAGCTCTTGATCCTTTGCTGGGAATGGCTGCCGATTCGCCTTTGGCGCCGATTACCAGCATGCTGGACCCAGCCATCATTACTGACGCAATCGGTGGTGGTTTGCCAGTTTAAGCAAAAGCTTTACAGTGAATTCGCCTTTCTAGCGGGGGGCAAAACGTGACAAAATCGGGCAAGTCTAACTTGCCCGATTTTGTTTATGGATCTGATCAACGCCAATGGCGTGCCGTCTTGGGGACGATTGTCTTCCTTGCCCAGTCGTATTAATTGGCAGCACTATGACGCACGCAATGCCATGGGTGCAAAACGCATGGCCTGGCAACGTCGTTTTCTGTTCAAGCACTTTGATTTCTATGGCGTACTTGGCGAAGGGTTTACTTTTGGCTGCGGCATGGTTCGCTTAGGGCTGCTAAATTCAACTTTCGCCTACCTGCACACCGCACAGGGTTTGCATCGAATTCAATTTGATTTGCCATTGGATTTCGGTTTTTACAGCGACTACAAGCCGATTGGCCAAAGTACCTGGACACATCCATTCAAAAAAAACCATCAAGTGCTGGCGGTGCGCACGGAAACATCACGTTTGCTGAACTTCAGGTTTGGTGATTCATTTCACGGCCAGGTATCCATTGATTGTCGCGAATCTGAAACCCTCGCTCTGAATACGCCTGTCGCCAACACAGGTTTCGCCTATGCACAGAAAAGCAGTGGCGGGGCGGTTACCGGCCATGTGCATTTGAACGGTGTTGATTACCTGATCAATCCAGAGAAAGACGGTTGCTACCATGATTGGACTGCTGGGTTTTTGCGGCGGGAAACCTTCTGGAATTGGGCATGTGCCAGCGGCCGTACTGAACTTGGGCAGCCCTTGCTTTCATTAAACGTGGCGCGTGGAGTGAATGAAACGAGTGCCCACGAGAATGTGCTTTGGGTAAACGGTCAGTTGCACAATTTGCCACTGGTACTTTTTGACTATGACCGGGACAATGTTCACGCGCCTTGGCGTGTGTATTCGCAGTGTGGCGCTGTCGACTTGCAATTCACACCCAAAGGCAGCATTGATGATCACAGAAACCTGTTGGTGTTGGCCAGTCGGTTTAACCAGTGTTTTGGTGAGTTCAGGGGCACCGTCACATTGGAAGAGACAGGTGCCACTTACTCATTGAATGGTTTGACGGGTTGGTGCGAGGACCATTACGCCAAATGGTAGTGCCCGGTAATGCTTACACCTCGACCATTTCGAAGTCGCTTTTGGCCACACCACAGTCTGGGCAAAGCCAGTCTGCAGGCACATCAGCCCAAAGGGTACCCGCTGGTATGCCTTCAGAGGGCATTCCCGCAGCTTCGTCATAGATCAAGCCACACACGATACATACATAAGTTTTCATTTCAAGATCTCCAGCAACATTTGAATTTTTGTGCCGCAATCCTATCAAGTTGTGTCTGGAAAAAGTTGGAGTGACCCTCAAGTCATAGAAATTGACGATTGCAGCGTAAAATTTAATAGCTTTAGGGTAAACGACAATCATTAGAACGCAAGGCTTTCCATGGGGTGTAAGCCTGCTGTGTGAAAAACAGGCTAGACTCACGCCTATACAGAGAAAGACCATACCAGACAAGATTCGAGGAGAGTGTGTATGTCAGTGAGTACCGACACCGTACGCGAGGCATTGCGTAGTGTCATTGACCCCAATTTGAACAAAGACTTCATCAGCGCCAAACTGATCAAGAACATTCAAGTAGACGGCGGCGATGTCAGTTTTGAATTGGAACTAAGTTACCCGGGCAAAAGCCAGTTGGACGGTTTGCGCAAAGCGGCCATTGCTGCCGTGCGCGCGCAGGTTCCCGGCGTTGAAAACGTCAGCGTAAACGCAACCATCAAGATTCAAACGCATGCAGTGCAGCGCGGCTTGAAGCCGATGCCCAACGTGAAGAACATTATTGCCGTGGCCTCTGGCAAGGGTGGTGTGGGTAAAAGTACTACCGCAGTGAACCTCGCTTTGGCGTTGGTCGCTGAGGGTGCTCGTGTGGGTATGCTGGATGCCGATATTTATGGTCCGTCACAACCCACGATGTTGGGAATTACCGGACGTCCCCAATCTGACGACGGGCAAATTATCGATCCCATGGAAGGGCACGGCGTTCAGGCCATGTCGATCGGTTTCCTGATCGATGAAGACACTCCTATGGTGTGGCGCGGCCCGATGGTGACCAGCGCGCTTGAACAATTGTTGAAGCAAACAAATTGGAAAGACCTCGATTATCTGATTGTGGACATGCCACCCGGTACTGGTGATATCCAGCTGACACTGTCGCAGAAGGTACCAGTGACTGGCGCAGTCATCGTGACTACGCCGCAAGACATCGCTCTGCTTGACGCCCGTAAAGGGCTGAAAATGTTCGAAAAGGTGGGTGTGCCCATTCTGGGTTTGGTTGAAAACATGGCCATTCACGTGTGCACCAACTGCGGTCACAAAGAACATATTTTTGGTGATGGTGGTGGCCAGAAAATGGCCAAAGACTACAATATCCATTATTTGGGCGGTTTGCCATTGGACATGCGGATTCGCATGCAGGCCGATTCTGGTAAACCGACGGTGGTGGCTGATCCGGACGGCGATTTGGCGAAAACCTACAAGGAAATTGCGCGCAAAGTGGCAATTCGCATTGCGGAGCAATCCAAAGACATGTCCTTGAAGTTTCCGTCAATTGTGGTGCAAAACACCTAAACTGTTGTTTCCAAGGCGCCTTGGGGGCTTGATGTGCCTAAAGACGAACTGACCTTTCACAAAATAGCCAGCCCCGCGCCAAAAGCGGGGTTGACTGGCGTATGGTCGGCTCCGCAGCACATTCTGGATTCCGGCGGAAATCTCGCCGTGTGGGCTGAGCAGGGTTTGGCACAACCACTTGCTGACAGCGTACGACAACTTCCTTGGTTGGTACTTCACGGGGGGCCTGGTGGAAGCCTGGGCGCCTCTCATGTGGCACCAATCCGATATGCTGGTTTGCCTTGGTTCGGTTTTGATCAACGTAACAGTGGCTTGAGTGAAGACCTGGATCTCAGCGTGATCGACCTGCAGAGATTCGTTGACGATGCGCTAGAAGTCGCTGATCGACTGAACATCCCTAAGTTTCATATTTTGGGTGGTTCTTGGGGTGGTACTTTGGCCTTGGCCATTGCAGCTTATCGCCCAGAGCAAGTGGCCAGCGTCGTCTTGCGTGCCCCCTTTTTGCCTATGCGTCCACGCGTCGATGCATTTTTTGAGTCTCTCGAGCGTATTGCTCCAGATTATTTTGCAGAACACTTCGGGCCGGGTGCCCGGACTAACTTTGTTTGTGAATGCTTCGAGGTGGCGACACCCGAACATTTGCTTGAGTTAGCGCTCGCCTGGAGCAAACTGGAAACTGCCTTGCTGACGGGAAAAGCAGGGGGGGTTGACAGCAAAAGACCGTTTTTAAGCGATGTTCAAGAGCTTGCGTTGGTGCGCAAATACCGCTTGCAAGCTCATTTTCTAAGACACGATTGTTTTTTGTGTCCTCAGGATCTGAATTCCCTTCTGTCTAACATCACTCAGGCGGAATGGCCTTTGTCAATCATTCAGGGCCTGAACGACCGGGTATGCCCGCCTGGAGGTTCAAGACTCTTGTCTGAAATTGTGTTGCGTTCGACTTTGATTGAATTACCCAACACCGGTCATCTCGCAGAATCTGGTGGCATGCTGACGGCCATTTCGCAAGAAGTCTCCCGCCATAATCTGCTGGTGTGAAGCAAACCGGCGCGGAACCTTCTTCGCATCTCGTCTACTCAATACATGTTCAGTTGATTGAGTCGCTTTAATTCATGAATAAAAATCACACACCTCGCTCTCCTGCGGGGGCCTCTCCCAAGGCGCCTTCGACCACGCGTATGGAATCGGGTTTCTCGGCAGCAGAGGCAAGCCTGTTGCACGAGGCTATTGGTCTGGCGGGTATGCGTTGGTTCGATGGCTTGGGTATGATCATGGCCAAGAAAGAGCAGTTCGAACTGTCATTTCGCGCGGGTGAGTCACAGAACGCGAGATGGGTGGTAATGGCATTTCCTCTGTACAACATGAATGAGCCTAGCTCGGCTGAAATATGCCTGCATTTTTTGGCCGAAGCACATGCTATGGTCCATGTGCTTGATTTTCAGTATCAGGTGGGCATCAACATGGAAACGGAGAACCTTGAGTTCCTGATGCAATTACCCCTCCAAGGGGTAACTGGTGCACAAATGGCAAACTTGATTCAGGTGTTTTTTGACGCTCTGGCCAATTCAGTGATGCAGGAATTAACCGAGATTCTCGATGGGATGAATCAGTAATCACTTGTCTCATGTAACATTTCGCGTATTGAACTTCATTAAAGTAAAGTGAGCATGAGCATTAAATCGGACAAGTGGATTCGCAGAATGGCTGAGAGCACGGGGATGATCGAACCCTTTGAACCCGGCCAGGTTCGTTACGCAGGCGACAAAAGAATCGTGTCGTATGGCACGTCCAGCTATGGCTACGATATCCGTTGCGCAAACGAGTTCAAAATTTTCACCAACATCAACAGCACCATTGTTGACCCCAAAAACTTCGATGAGAAAAGTTTTGTGGATTTCAAAGGCGATGTTTGCATTATCCCGCCGAACTCTTTTGCCTTGGCTCGCACCGTTGAATACTTCCGCATTCCCCGCAATGTGCTCACCATTTGCCTTGGAAAAAGTACCTATGCGCGATGTGGCATCATTGTCAACGTCACTCCGTTTGAGCCTGAGTGGGAAGGTTATGTAACGCTAGAGTTTTCGAATACCACGCCATTGCCAGCCAAAATTTATGCGGGTGAAGGCTGTGCCCAGGTACTTTTCTTTGAGAGCGACGAGGTATGTGAAACGTCGTATCGGGATCGTGGTGGCAAGTATCAAGGGCAAGTTGGCGTGACTTTGCCAAAAACCTGATTTTTTAAGGGTGGTTGAATGTTCCCTTTCCAGTCATGAGTTAGCTGAACATTCAACTTGGCCAATATCAAGGCCAGCAAGGCAGCACCACAGGCCATGGCACCTACGGTAGAAATCCCGATCAGAAACGGCGACATGGGCACTGAAATTGCAGCCGCCGCGCCGACAGAAGCAGTCATCCCCAGGCGACAGCCCAGCACATTACCCAGCTTTTTATTTAACAAATAATTGCCGATGGCGGTTCCAATGTGCTTGTCATAAGACACGAGCAATTTGTTGATGCCCTGAAATGTGCCGTACGCCATATGCATCAGCGACCGTGTAACCGGGCCATACTGGTGAAGGTTTTGCCAAATATAGTTGCAGTTCCCTTGCCGTTTCGACACCAAATGTTGTGGCACCGAGCTTTGGTGCCTGGACATGTGTTTAACCCAGCGGCAAATAGTATCGTTGCGTCGACTTCCGGGCTCACCTGCTTTGTCCAGTACCTTGGTAAGAAGCCTCTCTTTGCCTGCCAGTAGTTTCCTGGCCACGATCAGGTAGGCGCTCGAATCAAAATTTGAGCGTGTTCGTGCAAGAGATACTTCATTCTGGGTTCGTCGCGCCGCGTGGCCTGATTTGATCAAACCCAAGGCCACAAGACTCAAAATTGATGAAATGCCATAAAGTGCAGCACCGACCACTTTGTGAACTGCCATACCTCCCAAATTCAGTTGACCCGAGATTACCCTCCCAACAGCCGAGGCAATCACCAGAGCCATGTCTGATTTTTCGCCTGACGAAATCAGATTTCTCGTCAAACGTTCGGCCAAACCAGATATGTCGGCGATACCCTCCGCCATTTCTTCGGTGTGTTTGGCCAGGTGAATTAACGCTCGAAGCCCTCGACTTCGATATTGCTCAGGAACCACCAAAGCGCGGTCATACATATGCGCATCACCGGTGCCGCCCAAAACCTTGGCACGCAGCTTGGCAATGCGTTCAAAGCCCATGTCGTAGTTATTCATGTAGTTGTCCAGCCTTTTGGTCAAGCCGCGGGCCGGTTGGCATGGCGCTAGAGGCTGCATGAAGTGGCGGTTAAGGGCTGAGGTGGAGCCGATCTGCATGGGGGCCAAGTGAGCAGGAAAGTCGCCTATTGAACCCGTGCAAGATGACATTTCTGTGAAGTCACTACATGGAGGGATAAATGCGTGACAATAGGGCTTGGAACAGGGGGCTGCGTAGTGGATAATGCAGCCTTGTTTTGTGTTGAACCCCGATCACAGGAAGATCAATGAAATTTCGTTTTCCCATTGTCATTATTGACGAAGATTTCCGCTCCGAGAACGCATCTGGTCTCGGCATTCGCGCCTTGGCAGACGCTATCGAGAAAGAGGGCGTAGAGGTATTGGGAGTCACGAGTTATCACGATCTTTCCCAGTTCGCACAGCAGCAAAGCCGCGCCAGTGCCTTTATTTTGTCCATTGACGATGAGGAATTCGGCTTGGGCAGCAAGAAGGAAATTGAAGATGCGCTACAGAATTTGAACAACTTTGTACAGGAAATTCGCTTCAAAAACGCAGACATTCCAATTTACCTGTACGGTGAAACCCGGACATCCCGTCATATTCCCAATGCCATTTTGAAGGAATTGCACGGCTTTATTCACATGTTCGAAGACACCCCTGAATTTGTTGCCCGGCATATTATTCGTGAAGCGAAAAGTTACCTGGACTCACTGGCCCCCCCGTTTTTCCGCGCCTTGGTACATTACGCGCAAGACGGTTCTTACTCTTGGCATTGCCCAGGCCACTCAGGCGGCGTGGCGTTTCTGAAAAGTCCGGTTGGGCAAATGTTTCACCAGTTTTTTGGTGAGAATATGTTGCGTGCTGATGTGTGCAATGCTGTGGACGAGTTGGGTCAGTTGCTCGACCACACAGGCCCGGTTGCGGCCTCCGAGCGCAACGCGGCGCGTATTTTTAATGCAGACCATTGTTTCTTTGTGACCAATGGCACCTCGACCTCCAACAAAATGGTGTGGCATGCCAACGTGGCCCCAGGCGACATCGTGGTGGTGGACCGCAATTGCCACAAGTCAATTTTGCATTCAATCACCATGACCGGTGCGATCCCCGTGTTTTTGACACCTACGCGCAATCACTTGGGTATTATTGGCCCGATTCCGCTCGATGAATTCAAGCCAGAAAGCATCGCCAAGAAAATTGCGAATCACCCGTTTGCCAGCAAGGCCAAGAACAAGAAGCCCCGCATTTTGACGATCACGCAAAGCACCTACGATGGTGTTTTGTACAACGTGGAAATGATCAAGGAAGTGTTGGGTTCTGAAATCGATACTTTGCACTTCGATGAAGCCTGGCTGCCGCATGCAAGCTTCCATCCCATGTACAAAGACATGCATGCGATTGGCCGCGATCGCCCGCGCACCAAAGATTCTTTGGTGTTTGCCACGCAATCTACCCACAAAATGCTGGCAGGTTTGTCGCAGGCGTCTCAAATTTTGGTGCAGGAAAGTGAGAACCGCAAACTTGATCGCCATATTTTCAACGAAGCCTATTTGATGCACACCTCCACCAGCCCGCAGTACGCGATTATTGCGAGTTGCGATGTGGCTGCAGCCATGATGGAACCCCCAGGCGGTACCGCCCTGGTTGAGGAAAGCATCATGGAAGCACTCGACTTCCGCCGCGCCATGCGCAAGGTTTCTGAAGAGTTTGGCGACGACTGGTGGTTCAAGGTTTGGGGCCCCGATGTGCTGAGCGAAGAGGGCATGAGCCCACGGGACGACTGGTTGATCCATACCACGGACACTTGGCACGGCTTTGGTAAGATGGCCAATGGCTTTAACATGCTCGACCCGATCAAGGCGACGATTGTTAACCCCGGTCTGGATGTGAATGGTCAGTTTTCTGATGCCGGCATTCCGGCTTCAATTGTGACCAAATACCTGGCAGAGCACGGTGTAATTGTTGAAAAAACAGGTTTGTATTCGTTCTTCATCATGTTCACTATCGGCATTACCAAGGGCCGCTGGAACACCTTGGTGACTGCGCTTCAGCAGTTCAAAGACGACTACGACAAAAATCAGCCTTTGTGGCGCGTAATCCCCGAGTTTTGCCAGGCACACCCACGCTATGAGCGTGTGGGGCTGCGTGACTTGTGCAACACCATTCACGACATGTATCGCAAGAAAGATGTGGCGCGTTTGACCACAGAAATGTATTTGAGCGACATGCAACCTGCAATGGTGCCAGCCGATGCTTATGCCAAAGTGGCGCACCGAGAAATTGAGCGCGTGGCAATTGATGAGTTAGAAGGTCGAATTACCTCAGCCTTGCTGACACCTTATCCACCGGGCATTCCATTGCTAATTCCAGGCGAAATTTTCAACGCCACGATCGTGGATTACCTTCGCTTTGCACGCGATTTCAACAAGCAGTTCCCTGGCTTTGAAACCGATATTCACGGCTTGGTCGAGATTGAAGACGAGCAGGGCAATGTGAGTTACTTTGTGGATTGTGTGAAGGTATAAAAGTTTTCAAGGGCGCGTTGCTGGCCGCAGCGCGTCGTTCATCGAACTTCAGTTACTCTCGGTTTTCACCACCAAGTGCTTGCATCAAATCGGCAATCAAATCAGCCGGTTCTTCAAGGCCAATCGCCAGTCGAAGAATCGGCCCACAAGTTCCCATAGAGTCTGTCAAGTGGCGTCGGCGGCTGTCGGGTATGTTCACCACCAAGCCCAAACTTTCTGGTCCACCCCATGAATAGGCAATCTTGAATAATCGGAGCCGGTCGATGATGGCGCAGGCTTGTTCATCGGTGTACTCCGATTTCAATACCACCGAGAAAATACTGGCAAATCCATTGAAATCTCGTTTGTAGAACGTATGGCCTGGGCACTCCGGAAACTCAGGGTGAAGCACCCTCGCAACTGCCGGGTGTGCCTTTAAGGCAGTGGCCACCTGCAAACCGTTTTTGGCCTGTTGCCTGTAACGTAGGTGCAGGGTGAGTAGCCCCCGCAACACCAGGTCGCAATCGGCAGGTGAAACGCCAAGGCCCAATATCCGGTTTTTCCTTTCCAAATCTGCAAAAGCTTTCGTGTTGTTACTCAACACGGCACCCATCAATACATCGGCGTGGCCACACTGGTATTTGGTCAAGGCCTGCACACTGAAGTCGAAACCGTGTTCGAAAGGTTTGTAGGCAATTCCAGCGGCCCATGTGTTGTCGATACCTGTTCGTGCTCCATGGGCTTTCGCCAGTGCAACAATGGCTTGCAAATCGGGCACTTCGAAGGTCAGCGAGCCAGGCGCTTCTGTCCATACCAGGGTGGTGTTGGTGCGCAAGCCTGCCGCCACACTGGCTGTGTTGCAGGGGTCGTACTCGGAAAACTCGACGCCATAGTCTATATACAGGTTTCTGGCCAGAGCTTGTACCGGGCCGTATACATTTTCAGGAATCAGCCAGTGGTCACCGCTTTTCAGGCAGGCTTGGGCCACCAGTGCAATGCCGGTCAGCCCGGAAGGGCACACCAGCGCATGTGTGGCGCCTTCTATTTCGGCCAGTTTCTTGGCAAGCGTGTACTGCGTGGGGTTGCCGTGCAAGCCATAGCTGTAGTCCAGCCCGATAGGGTTGACGGTTGCGCGTTGTGCTGCGGTGTTTTCAAAAAACGTGCTGGAACCCCGGTATACGGGCACAGGCAATGCAGCGAAGCCATCGTGACTGACCGGCTTGGAGTGAATGATTTCAGTGCTTGGACCGTGTGCCGGTGGCTTGTGTTTGAAGGTACTCATGTTGCACGCCTTGTTCGCTTGATCACAACGTTTTAATCATGATTTGCGACTTTCTATTCCAGTCGTACAGGCGCTTGCGCTCAATGGGGAGTTTGTCAATGTCGCCCACCACAAAACCACGTTTCAAGAAGAAATGCGACGTTTGCGTGGTCAGCACAAACAACTGTTTCAAGCCTTGTTTGCGTGCATCGTGTTCAATTTTCTTGAGCAAACGCTCGCCATCACCCGTGCCTTGCCAAGAGGGATGCACCACGAGGCAAGCCAGTTCAGCCAAACCCTCCGCGTGGTAAGGGTACATGGCAGCACAGCCCCACAAAATACCATCGTGTTCCAGCACAATAAAGTGGTCGATGTCGCGTTCAATCCGGTCACGACCTCGGCGCACCAAAACGCCAGCCATTTCGAGGGGTTCAATCAGGGTTTTGATACCGCCCGAATCATCCAGTGTCGCCTGGCGCAAACTTTCCAGGTTTTCTTCTGAAACCATGGTGCCTACGCCGTCGTGCGAGAACAATTCCAGCATCACACCGCCATCCAGGTTCAGCGGCACAATGTGCGCGCGTCCCACGCCACCTTGCACTGCCAGAATGCAGCATTCAAGATAGTCTTTGGTTAGTTCTGGCAGGTCATGCTGAAGCATGATTTCACGCGCCCGATCCAGCTCAAGTTCTTCCAGTAGCTTGCCGCTTTTGTCAAATATGCCTTCGATCTGGCTGACGAAAATCAGCTTGTCGGCCTTGATCGCTCGCGCAGTGCTGGTTGCAACGTCTTCCATGCTCAGGTTGAATGCCTCACCCGTGGGCGAGAAGCCGATGGTCGACAGCAACACAATTGCACTGCTGTTCAAGCTCATCTGAATGGCGGTGACATCAATTTTTCGAACCAGACCGGTGTGCTGTAAATCCACGCCATCCAGAATGCCCATGGGGCGAGCTGTGATGAAGTTGCCCGAAATAACGCGCATGGATGAATGCGCCATGGGTGTGTTGGGCAAACCCTGTGAAAATGCAGCCTCGATGTCCAGCCGCAATTCACCAGCGGCTTCTTTCGCGCATTCAAGTGCACCTTTGTCGGTAATTCGCCAGCCCTTGTGAAAGGCAGGTTGAATATTGCGCAAGGCCAGTTGTTCTTCAACCTGTGGGCGAGAGCCACACACCAAGACAATGCGCATGCCCATGGCGTGCAACAGCGACAAATCCTGAGCCAATGAATTCAGATAGCCTTGATGGGCCAACTCACCATCAACAGCCACCACGAAAGTTTTACCTCGAAAGGCATGAATGTAAGGCGCAACAGTTCGCAGCCATTGAACAAAGGTTTGGCTGTTCATGGAAAGGTCGTCGTTGCTGGGGGCGTTACTCATTGGCTTTGGGGCTGTCCTGAAAAAAGGGAATACACTGTGGGCAGCCGCGGCCGCTCGTTCGATTGATTATAATTTCCGATTGTGCGTAGTCCAGCCTTCGTACTGTATTTCCCCGATTTGATCGGAATTTGAACCCAATATTGGTCATTTGTGTTGTCAAAAGAACAAACCCTCCAGTCCCTACCCGAGATTCGATACCCCGAAGAGCTGCCGGTTTCCCAGCGTCGTGAAGAAATCAAGGCGCTGATTGCCTCGAACCAGGTGGTCATTGTGTGCGGCGAAACTGGTTCCGGTAAAACCACGCAGTTGCCGAAAATGTGCCTGGAACTGGGGCGAGGGCTGAAAGGCCAAAGCATTGTTCATACGCAGCCCCGTCGCCTGGCAGCGACCGCCACGGCCAAGCGGATTGCGCAGGAATTGAATTCCGAACTTGGGCAATGGGTGGGTTTTAAAATCCGGTTTCAAGATCAATCCAATGCCAACACCGCAGTGAAATTGGTCACCGACGGTATTTTGCTGGCTGAAAGCCAGACCGATCCGCTGTTCAAGAAGTACGACACTATCATTATTGACGAAGCGCACGAGCGTAGCCTGAATATTGATTTTTTGTTGGGTTATCTCAAAGAGGTGCTCACCAAGCGGCCCGATTTGAAGTTGATTGTGACTTCCGCCACCATCGACGCCGAGCGTTTCTCCAAACATTTTGAAAATGCCCAGGGCAAGCCCGCTCCGGTGATCGAAGTGTCTGGTCGCCTTTATCCGGTCGAAGTTCGTTACAAAGACCCCAACGATTTCGACACCAGTCGCCGAAAAAATGCACCGGTTAACCCGGCCGATGAAGTGGATGAAGATGCTTTTCAGGCAGCCACACTCGATGCTGTGGAAGAACTTTGCCGTGAGGGACAGGGCGACATATTGATGTTCCTGCCTGGTGAACGTGAAATTCGCGACATGGCAAATTTTCTGGGCAAGAACATGCGGCAAACGCTGGAAGTTTTGCCCCTGTTTGCACGATTGACAGCGCAAGAGCAAGAGCGCATTTTCAAGCCCAGTGGCCGGCGGCGGATTGTGTTGTCCACCAACGTCGCGGAAACTTCCCTAACTGTTCCCGGCATTCGCTATGTAATTGATTCAGGCGTGGCTCGCGTGAAACGCTACAGCTACCGCAACAAAGTTGAAATGTTGCAGGTAGAGCGAATTTCAAAGGCGTCGGCCAATCAGCGGGCGGGGCGTTGTGGTCGAGTGGCCAATGGTGTTTGTATTCGCTTGTATGCAGAAGCAGATTTTGCGGGTCGCACCGATTACACCGATCCTGAGATCCTTCGTTCTTCGTTGGCGTCTGTCATTTTGCGGATGAAAAGCCTGCATTTAACTGAGGTAGAGGATTTTCCTTTCCTTCAACGCCCAATGGGGCGCGCAATCGCCGACGGTTATCAACTGCTCAGCGAGTTGAATGCCTTGGACGATGCCGGGCAATTGACCAAAATAGGCCGTGCGCTGGCCAAGTTGCCACTGGACCCCAGAATTGCCCGAATGCTGTTTGAAGCCAGTCAGCGGGGCTGCCTGAATGAATTGCTGGTGTTGGCTGCGGCCTTATCGATTCAGGATCCGCGTGATCGCCCAATTGACGCGCAAGAAGCTGCAGACAACGCTCAGCAGCAGTTCGACGACACAGAGTCCGATTTCATGTCGTTTCTGAAGTTGTGGAAGTATTACTCTAATTTAAAAGAACAAAATTTAACGAATAGAGAAATTAAGAACACGTTACAACGCAAATATTTGTCTGCCAACCGCCTGCGCGAGTGGGGCGAAGTTCACCAGCAGCTTACCGCCATGGTGAAAGATCAAAAGTGGGTTTTGAATACCAAGGCGGCGGAATACGATCAAATTCACATGGCCTTGATGGCTGGTTTGTTGGGCAACATCGGTTTGAAGCACGAAACGGATCCGGTTTACCTGGGGGCACGAAGCATTAAGTTTTCAGTTCACCCGGGATCGAACCTGTTCAAGAAAGGCGGCAAGTGGATCATGGCTGCTGAACTGGTTGAAACCACCAGGTTGTATGCCCGCAGTGTGGCCAAAATTCAACCGGACTGGATCGAGAAGGTGGGTGCACACCTTGTCAAACGCAACCACAACAATCCGCATTGGGAGAAGGGATCTGGCCAAGCGGTCGCCCTGGAAACAGGCACCATTTATGGTTTGCCGATTTACTCTCAGCGCCGTGTGAGCCTGGCCAGGTTCAACCAGGCCGATGCGCGCAGGTTGATGATTCATGAAGGCTTGGTGCCGGGGCAAGTAAAAACGAATGTGCCTTTTTATGTACACAACCGCAAGCTGGTTGAAGACCTTGAAAAGCTGGAGCACAAGGCTCGCCGCCAGGATATTTTGGTAGATGAGGCGCTGATTGCCCAGTTCTACGATGACAAACTGCCAGCGGGAGTGTACAACCAGCAAACCCTGGAAAACTGGGCCAAACAAGCCAGCAAAGAAGACCTTGCTGCGCTGTACCTGAACAAGCAAGACCTGCTCAGCAAGAAGGCCGGTGACATTACCACCGAGTTTTATCCCAAGAAGCTTGAAATGGGAGGCTTGGCCTTTGACCTGAGTTATCACTTTGAACCCGGTAGCCCCCGCGATGGCGTCACCTTGACTATTCCCCTGATGCTGCTGAATCAAGTGAATGTGGGTCGTACAGAATGGCTAGTGCCCGGAATGCTGAAAGAGAAAGCCCTTCTGTTATTGAAAAGTTTGCCGCAGAAGCTTCGCCGTCACTGTGTACCAGTACCGCAATTTGCGGAAAAGTTTGCCCAAGCGCATTTTGATTCAACGCTGTATGAAAAGCCGCTTCTGGAACGCCTTCGCGATTTTGTGGCCAGTGAAACGCCGGCCCGGCCACTCTTGAGCGACTTCCGGATCGAAACCTTACCGCCACACCATTTCATGAACTTCAAATTGGTGGACGAGCACGGGCGTCAGCTTGATATGCAACGCAGCTTGTCGGCCTTGAGGGCTGAATGGGGCCGCAAAGCACAAGAAAGTTTTAAAAGCTCGGATGTGGTGGAGCAGGTGCGTGCCCAGGTGGGGGCCACTGTTGGCGGCGCTTCACAATCTTCTACAACAAAGCCATCCAATTCAGCCAGCTCCAGTGCGTTCAACGATCAGCCGATCACCGACTGGAGCTTTGGTAGCTTGCCCGACATGCTCGAGATCAAGCGTGGAGGCCAAACGTTTTTCGGTTACCCAGCCCTTAAAGACATGGGTGACCATTGCATTGTCGAAGTATTCGATGAAGAAGCGCTTGCCCGCAAAGTGCATCTTGACGGTGTATTGCGCTTGTTCAACATTGCCCTGAAAGAGCCTTTAAAGTACCTGACCAAGAATCTGATTGATTTTCAGAAAGTGGCCATGTTGTACATGCCTTTGGGTTCATCGGAAGAACTTCAGCAGCAATGGATCAAGCTAACCTTGATGCGGAGTGCGCTTGCTACGGGCTTGCCCGCTACGCAAGATGAGTTCAACACCAAGGCGCAAGAAGCCCGAAGCCGGATGAACCTGATTGCCCAGGAAATCGGAAAAGTTCTTTTGACTGTCTTGAATGAATACAGTGCGCTCAGCAAAAAACTTCAGGCATTGTCAAAATCATTTCCCGAGTGCGTTGCCGACATTCAAAACCAGTTGAACTGGTTGCTGCCGAAAGGCTTCTTGCTTAAAAAGCCTTGGGAGCAACTGGCCCATTACCCCCGCTACTTGAAGGCTGCACAAATTCGCCTTGAGCGAGTGCGCAATTCAATTGATCGAGACAAGCAGTTGATGAAAGATGTCATGGATCTTCAATTACACTGGGTCCGTGCCAGTTCACAATTGAAAGGTCAGGAAGATGAAAGCCTGAGCCAGTTTGCCTGGCAACTCCAGGAACTGCGGGTCTCGCTGTTTGCCCAAGAACTTCGTACGCCAATGCCAGTGTCTGTCAAGCGTTTGCAAAAAGCATGGGAAACCATGGCAAGGCGACAACAATAAAGGGAAGGTTTATGAACAACGCAATGTCCATTCTGTTTAACGCGCTGGTTGATTCATTTCGCCCGAAAATGCTGATGTTGACTTTGGTGTCTGTGGCGATTGCATCTGTGTTTTGGCTGGTGATTATCTGGTTGTCAATTGAGCCCTTGGTCAGTGCAGCCACCTGGGCCTTGGGGTATTTGGGCTTTGATTTTTCTGCTGAGGCCTTGGCCACAGATGCTGCATTCATGGGCTGGCTGAAGTTCATTTTGGTCCCATTGGCCGTGTTTGGCTTGTTGTGGCCCATTGTTGCAACCTCGGCAGTGCTGTTGGCAGGTTTGTACGTCACGCCACCCGTGGTCAACTACCTCACAGAACGTGAATTCCAGGGCATCGAAAAAAAGGGTGATTCCGGCATGGTCATGAGCCTTTGGGTCACTTTGAAAGCGGTTGTGATCTTCCTGATTGCATGGGTTGTCACATTGCCTCTGTGGCTGATCCCCGGCATGGCATTCGTGTTGCCTATTTTGCTGACCGCTTATTTGCTGATGGCCGTGATGCGGTTCGATTCTCTCGCCGGGCACGCCACCAAACTGGAAATGAAAGAAATCAAAAAGCGCGACAGTACCTCGGCCTGGCTGATTGGTTTGGTGTGTGCCTTTTTAAGCTTTATACCTCCAATATTGCTGATCATGCCTGTGATGTCGGCTTTGGCCTTCACCCGCCATTACATGGGCTCTTTGGTGCAGGTACGAAACGACAAAACGATCGACATGCCGGTGATTGAATCCAACTAAACAGAAAAGAGCAAAAAAATGGCAGTACCCAAAATAGGCTTGATTGTGGTGGGCGACGAAATTTTGTCAGGCTTGCGGCAAGACAAGCACATCCCAGCGGTTATAGAACGTTTAACAGCGCGCGGCCTACATTTGTCCTGGGTTCAAATGGTGGGCGATGACAGAGAGTTTTTGACGGACACCTTAAGGCGTTCATTCGCCAGTGATCACATCGTATTGAGTTGCGGGGGCATTGGCGGCACGCCAGATGATCACACCCGTCAGGCGGCCGCCCAGGCTTTGGGTTTGCCCATTGTGCGCCATGAAGGTGCTGTGGACTTGATTCGCCAGCGTTGTGAAGAGAGCGGACAGCCCCTGGATGAGTTTCGCCTGCGCATGGCCGATTTCCCGGCGGGTGCAAGCCTGATACCTAACCCCTACAATCGGATTGCCGGCTTTACCGTGGGGCAGCACCACTTTGTGCCAGGTTTTCCTGTCATGGCCTGGCCCATGATCGAGTGGGTGCTGGATACGCTTTATCCACAGTTTCATCATCAGGAGCTTGAATACAAGAAAGCCCTGTTGCTGTTCAACACGCCCGAAGCGCGTATCACACCGGTCATGGAGCAGCTTGAAGCGGCGTACCCGGATTGCAGGCTATACAGCTTGCCCAGTGTGGGTGACAACAAAATGGCACGGCACATCGAATTGGGCGTGAAAGCGCGGGGAGGGGCGGACAAGAAAGAAGTGGTGTCGCAGGCCTTTGTCGAATTGCTGAAAATTCTTGAAACCATGCAGTGCAAAGTCGAGTTGCTGGTTTAGGTATTTAAGATAAAAAAAAGCCTGCCACAGTTAAGGGCAGGCTTTGAGAATTCGTTCCAGGAGGAACGAGGAGACATCGTTACAGGCAAAACAGGCTTAAGCTGCTTTGCGGGCCTTGGTAGTGGCTGTGTTGGTGGCTTTGATGGTTGCCTTGGTTGCGGCTTCCACATTGGCTTCCGCCATTTCAACAGCTTGTTTTGTGGCCTTGCTTACGCTGTCGTAAGCAGTATTTGCTGCAGTAATCGCTGATTTCATCAGTGCAACAGCACTTTCTGAACCGGCAGGTGCATTCTTGCTGGCTGATTCGAACAGCTCAACGAATTTTTTGTTGTTCTCAGATACTTGTTCTTCAACCAGCTTGGCCGCTTCAGAAGCGATGCCAGAGGACAGGGAGTACAGGTCTTTGCTGTAGGACACAGCTTTTTCTGACAACGGTTGTGTTACAGATGTGGACACCGCAACGAATTCCTGAATGTCTTTTGCAGAAGACAAGGCTTTTACGGCCTCAACACTGTCTTCCATGTAAGCTTTAACAGCGTTAAGATTCAGTTCAACTACTTTTTCAACGTTGCTGAACGATTGCTGGCTAAGACCCAGGATCTTTTCAAGGTTGGCTTTTTGAACGTCGAGAAATTGTTCGGGGGTCATCATCATAGTTTGCTCCGTCAGGTTTCGTACCACTAGGGTTATTTTTCGACACCGTTTGATGCGGTGCACAAATTGAATTCTACCAAAAAAAATCCCCGTGTCAACAAAAATGTTGCAACGCAATAAATCAAGTTCGTTCTGTTGTATTAATCATGATTGAAGCCTTTTACACCGATGAATTTGTTCTTCCTTTGCCCCAAGGTCATCGGTTTCCCATGGAAAAGTATCGGATTCTTCGGGATAAAGTCGATTTAAGTGATTGCTTTATAAAGCTTTCGGTGCCGTATGCGGCGACGCTCGGTCAATTGGCCTTGGCGCATTGCCCTCACTATATTGAGCGAATAGAAACTGGCAATGTTTCCAGAGATGAACAACGCGATATCGGTTTTCCATGGTCAGAACGAATGGTGGAACGTTCCCGTCGATCCGTAGGTGCCACCGTATCAGCTGTTCGAAGTGCGCTGCAACACGGCGCCTCGGTCAACCTGGCAGGGGGCACACATCACGCCAAGCGAAACAAGGGGGGCGGTTTTTGTGTGTTCAATGATTTGGCGGTGGCTGCACGCGTTTATCAAACCGACTCGATTGCTCGGGTCAACACAAATCAAATCACGCCAAACAATCACAGCCGTGGTTGCAACGTGTTGGTGATTGACCTGGATGTGCATCAGGGCGACGGAACCGCTGAAATTTTAGAGAACGACGACAGTGTGTTTACCTTCTCGATGCACGGTGAGAAAAATTATCCCTTCCAAAAAGAGCGAAGTGACTTGGACATCGAACTACCGGATGGAACTGGAGATGATGAATACCTGGAACATCTTGAAAGGGCGTTGTACCAGATCAACCAGAGGTTTACACCGAACTTGATTTTGTATGTGGCTGGGCTTGATGTTCACCAAGCGGATCGCCTTGGAAAATTATCCTTGAGCGACCAAGGCGTTTTGCTACGCGACCAATTGGTATTGCAGTGGGCCCATAAACGCCAACTTCCAGTGGCTGCAGTGATGGCCGGGGGATATTTTCCTGATCTTGACCATTTAACTGACCTGCAACTTGGGGTAATCAAGCGCTTGGCAGACTATGGTAAGTACCATCAAGAGACCATAAAAACTACCTTGAACTGGTAGATTTAAGAAATCGCTCGAATTAGATGACTTAAAACCCTGTTATCACTCGATCTGGGGCCTTGGCGGTTAACCCAATTCTGCGTAGAATTCAACAAAACATTCGTTCGAATAATAAAGACAACACACCATGATCTACAAAGCATTACTCGGCTCAACATTTCTTGCTTTATCCATGGTGTTAAGCCCCGCTGTAAACGCTGCACCTGGTCAGTCTGAGCGTGCGAACCTGAAAGAAGCCCACGATCCCCTGTCACTGAACAGTTCAGTAGCCTTGGTGGCCGACGCCGACTCCCTTGAAGTGCTCTATGCAAAAAATCCATCGGCGGTCGTTCCCATCGCGTCAATTACCAAAATCATGACCGTTGTGGTCACGCTCGAAGCGGGACTTAATCTTGATGAAGTCATTACCATCACCACAGAGGACATTGATTACTACAAAAATACGCGTTCACGATTGAAGCCTGGTAGCGAATTTACCCGCCGGGAACTGATTCACCTGGCACTTATGGCCTCGGAAAATCGCGCTGCATCAGCTTTGGGGCGCAGTTATCCAGGAGGTTTGGCAGCGTGCGTGGCTGAAATGAATCGCCGCGCCGCCTCCCTGCGTATGTTCAATACCAACTTTGCTGAAACCACGGGTCTTTCTGTTGAAAACAAATCGAGTGCCAACGATCTGGCGCGCATGGTCCTGCACGCACAGCGTTTTCCCTTGATTCGTCAGTTTTCAACCGATCCACAATTTTCTGTACAGTCGGGCAAGGGGCAGTTGAATTTCAGAAATACCAATCGTCTGATCAAAAACAAGGAATGGGATATTCAGGTCCAGAAGACCGGCTTCATCAATGAAGCGGGGCGTTGCCTCGTAATGAAGGCCAAGGTCGGCGATCGCAACCTGGTGATCGTGTTGCTGGACGCTTTGGGTTCTCAGGCTCGATTTGCAGATGCAGAACGAATTCGGGAGTATGTGATGGCCGTGGCGCCCAGTGCAGCCACGTACGTAACCAAATAAAATTACAGTCTGAATCGACCGCTGGGAGGGGTTACCCGTCCTTGCCAGCCCAGGGATGCGCTAATTCGTTGTGCTGTATGAATAAGCTCTTGAAGCCAATCTTCCTGAATTCGATCAGCTGGCGCAGAAATGGATAAGCCAGCGATCAGTTTCGATGAATCGTCGTAGATGCCGGCCGCCATACAACGAACGCCCATTTCAAGTTCTTCGTTGTCTCGCGCAAATCCTTCAGTTCTGACCAGCAGCAGTTCCTTTTCCAGTTTTTCAAGCGTAGTCAAGCTGTTCAATGTAGTGCCGCGCAAGGTAGTTCTCTCGGCGTACAGCTTCAAATTCTCTGGTGATTCATTGGCCAGAAAAAGTTTGCCGGTCGATGTGAGGTGCAAAGGTGCTCGCCCTCCAATTGCACGCACCACCTGCATGCCAGAGCGTTCACTGTAAGCGCGGTCCACGTACACAATCTCATCACCTTGTCGAACCGACAGGTTGACGGTTTGGCCAGTCAGGCGATGCAATTTGCGCATTAGCTCGAGAGCAGCATCGCGCACATTCAACCGGGCTTTCACCAGGTTGCCAAGCTCGAGTAAACGCATGCCCAAGCGATACAGGCCCGGATCGGTTCGGTCAACAAGTCTGCAGGCCACCAGGTCATTCAAAATTCGGTGGGCAGTGGAGGGGTGCAGTTTGGTGTCGCGCGCCAAGTCTTTTAACGCAACAGGGTCTTGGTGTTCAGCCAAGGCGTCCAACAATTGCATCATTCGTTCAATCACCTGAATACTGGTGCGTCCAATTGACTCTTCGCTCATACGGGGTAGTTCCTTTTCATCCAGTGGGAAGTTTAAACCATATTGTGAAATACGTCACTCGTTATGGTTATCACTACTGGCTGGAAAGCGGCGTGCTGCATACACTTGACAAGTTTTCAGACATTTTGGGGAAATGCCTTGCGCGTCGGTTTGTTTGTTACCTGCCTTGTGGATTCCATGCGGCCCTCTGTGGGTTTTTCAACCATTGAGTTGCTGGAATCCGCCGGTTGCGAAGTGGTTGTACCTCAGGCCCAAACCTGCTGCGGCCAGCCAGCCTGGAATTCTGGAGACCACGAAAGTACGCACAAACTGGCTCAAAAATGGCTGGCCGAGTTTGAGCAGTTTGATTATGTGGTCGCGCCGTCCGGTTCCTGCGCTGGTATGACCAAAGTTCATTACACCGAAGTGTTCAAGAATGATCCTGACTTAAAGATGCGCGCAGCTCGACTGGCCGCACGCACCTACGAGCTTACCGATTTTCTGGTGAATGTTCTGGGCGTGGACAAGGTCAAGCTGGGCATCAGTGAACTTAAACAGATCACCTATCACGATTCCTGTAGTGGTCTGCGCGAGTTGGGCGTGCAAAAGCAACCCCGTACCTTGATTGGTAAAATGGGCGGTGTCGAGATTCTTGAGATGAAAGACAGTCGGCAGTGTTGCGGTTTCGGTGGCACGTTCGCCTTGAAGTATGGTGAGGTTTCCAGTGCCATTTGCACGGACAAATGTGAGCAGGTACAAGCCACCGGTGCGCAGGCGGTAGTGCTGGGTGACTTGGGTTGTATGTTGAACATTGAAGGTCGCTTGCGCCGCATGGGTGACAACACGCAGGTGTTGCATGTGGCCGAGTTGCTCACGGGTCGCAAGCCCGGTCAAATCTAAAGTAGGGCGGTAGCACCATGCAAGTACAAAGCATGTTTTTTGAAAGAAAGGCCAGTGAAAAACTGAACGACCCGCGCCTGCAGGAGAATTTGAAGCGTCTCTCGTCCAAGTTCGTAAATGCCAGGGCCACCAGCATTCTGGAGTTGGAGGATTTCGAAGGAACGCGTTCTGCGGCGGTTGAAATTCGCAACCGAAGCATCAAGAATCTGGATGTGTGGCTTGAGTTGTTTGAGCAAAAAGCCGCTGAAACTGGTGCGAAGGTTTTGTTTGCACGTACGCCTCAAGAGGCAGCTCAGCTGGTCGTGAAAATTGCCAAAAAGCACAGTGTGAAATCAGTGATCAAATCGAAGTCGATGGTGACTGAAGAAATGGCGCTGAACAAAGCACTTGAAGCTGCAGACGTGAAAGTGCGTGAAACCGACCTTGGCGAATATATTCTTCAAATCAACGACAACGAGCGACCCAGCCACATTATTGCGCCTGTGGTGCACAAGGACAAAGAACAGGTGGCTGACCTGTTTGAGAAGCATCACCATTTGCCGCGCAAAACCGACATTGCCGAAATGACCCGTGAGGCTCGCGAAATTTTGCGCCCCCAGTTTTTGGCCGCAGATATGGGTGTAACCGGTGGCAACTTCATTATCGCTGAAACCGGTTCTGTGGCCCTGGTGACCAATGAGGGAAACGAGGGTATGTGTACCATCAACCCCCGTGTGCACGTGGCCATCACTGGTGTAGAGAAAGTGGTGCCTACCCTGGAAGACTTCGCTACGCTGATTCGCTTGCTGCCGCGTTCGGCAACCGGGCAAAGCATTTCAAACTATGTGTCCTTGCTAACAGGCCCGAAGCGGGAGGGTGATCTGGATGGCCCTGAGCACATGTATTTTGTGATTCTGGATGGTGGCCGCACTGGATTGCTGGGCGGTGAGTTTGAGGAGATGCTTCGCTGTATCAAATGCGGTGCATGCATGAACCATTGCCCGGTATACCAAAAAATTGGCGGCCATGCCTATGGGTGGGTATATCCTGGCCCTATGGGGTCTGTGCTCACTCCCAGTTACACCGGCATCGAAAAAGCGCTTGATCTGCCACAGGCTGCCACGCTGTGTGGCGAGTGCCACGTGGTTTGTCCGGTAAAAATTCCATTGCCCGATTTGTTGCGAAAATTGCGGGAACAACAGTTCTCGAGAGGGCTTCGTCCCTGGCAAGAGAAGGCGGCATTCAAAGTGTGGGCTTTTGTGGCTCAACGGCCTGCCTTGTATCGGATGTTGTCACGCATCGGTATCAAGGCCATGGCGTGGTGGGGCAAGCGCAAGGGGGGTATTCATAGTTTGCCCGGAGCAAAGGGCTGGACCGATCAACGTGACTTTCCGGTACCGACCGGTGAGACTTTTTCAAGCTTGTATCAGCAGCGAAAAAAATGAATTGATTGGCGCTGGTGATTGTAATGAAAGCGGCTTTAATCAAGCCGCTTTTTTACTTCTTGCGTAGCTGTGGTTTGCAATTCACGCGAATGGTCGCAGCACATTCGGTCACTAGCTCCGGGCCTTTGTAAATAAGGCCTGTGTACATTTGCACCAGTTTTGCGCCTGCGCGAATTTTTTCGACAGCATGTTCTCCGCTGGAAATACCCCCTACACCGATGATAGGTATGTCGTCGCCCAGTTCGGCATACAAGCGCTTGATGACACGGGTTGATTTTTCCATTACAGGCTCGCCACTCAGGCCGCCTTGCTCTTCGCAATGCGGAAGGCCAGCCACGCTGCTTTTGTCGATTGTGGTGTTGGTCGCAATCACACCGTCAAAGCCAAAATGGGTTAGGCGTTGGGCAATCGCATCAATTTGATCGTCATCCAGATCGGGGGCAATTTTCAGGGCCATGGGTTTGTACAAACCGTGTTCATCGGCCAGTGCTTTTTGTTTCTCTTTCAGAGAGCCCAATAAAATATCAAGGCTATCGCCGCCTTGCAGGTCTCGAAGGTTCTTGGTGTTCGGTGAGGAAATGTTGACCGTGATGTAAGTGGCGTAGGGATACACCGCTTCGAGCGCAGCCAAGTAATCATCGGCTGCATTCTCGACCGGTGTTACTGCGTTTTTGCCGATGTTGATGCCCAATATGCCCGGGTAATTACTGGCCTTCACATTTCGTATCAGCGTGTCTACGCCCTCGTTGTTAAAACCCATGCGATTAATCAGTGCGTTGGCTTTGGGCAGCCGAAAAAGCCTTGGTTGAGGGTTGCCGGGTTGGGGCTTGGGCGTTACGGTGCCAACTTCAAGAAAACCAAAACCCATTAGTCCGAGTTCGCTGATATAAGCCGCATCTTTGTCCAGCCCAGCAGCCAAACCCACCCTGTTTGGGAAATCGATACCCATCACTTTCACGGGATCCGCCACTGCCTTGGGCGAGAATAGCTTGAGCAAACCGAGCTTGCGCAGCATTTGCAGGTTACTGAAAGTGATGTGATGTGCTTTCTCGGGGTCAAGGGAAAACAGTGCAGGGCGAACAAGCGAATAGGGCAGCAGCATGGCGGTTTTTCAAGTACCGGTAATTTGGATGGAATACCCCGCATTGTAACGGGGAAACCTTGCGCGATTAGCGGATCGGTTCAGCCAATGGTTGCCACGTATTGTCCTGAAGAACCTCTGCAGAAGAAAAGCGGGCCTTGTAAGCCATTTTCTCGCTTTCCTTAATCCAGTATCCCAAATACAGGTAGGGAAGTTCCAGATCTCGGCATTGTTCAATTTGCCAAAGCACCCCGTAAACCCCCAGGCCACTTCGTTCTTCGGGATCGAAGAAGGTATACACCGAGGATAGGCCGTCGGTGAGAATATCGATGATGGAAACCATGACCAATTTGCCTTCAGGGTTTCGGAACTCCACCAAGCGCGAGTTCACCCGGGTTTGCAGCAAGAACTGAGAATACTGTTCGCGACTGTCTTCGTCCATGCCGCCGCCATGGTGTCGGGCTGACTGGTATTTCAGGTATAGCGCGTAATGCTCTGAATTGAAGTGCAGGCGCTGTACGCTGGGTTTCAGCTTGGAAAAAGCCTTCACCGTGCGCCGCTGGCTGCGGTTGGTGTGAAACTGAGACACCTTCAGGCGCAAAGGTTTGCAAGAGGTACAACCGTCGCAGTGGGGTTTGTAGGTGAACAGGCCGCTGCGGCGAAAACCCATGCGGACCAGTTCGCTGTACACGTCGGCATTGATTAAATGGCTGGGGGTGGCCACCTGTGACCTGGCCAAACGATTGTCCAGGTAACTACAGGGGTAGGGCGCAGTCGAATAAAACTGCAGCGTGGAGAAGGGCAGTTCCTTAGGTCTGGTCATACGTCCATTTAAGTTCGCGAGGTTCCCAATTCAAGGTGGGCTGCACAATGGAATTCGCCATTTCAGTCTCAAACACCTTTCGGCTTACCGTGCGGGCACCCATAGACATCAAATGCCCGGTGGCCTGCTGGCAATCAATTATGTGCACATTCTGTGATTTTAGCCAATACACAAAATGAGCGAAGGCCACTTTGGATGCATCGGTTTGTGTGGCAAACATGCTTTCACCGTACACCATTTTGCCCAAGGCTACGCAATAGAGGCCTCCGATCAGTTGATCACCTTGCCAGTGCTCAACCGAGTGGGCCAGCCCGCGTTGGTGAAGGGCTGTGTACGCGGCGATCACCTCCTCGGTGATCCAGGTGCCATCCTGGCCTGGTCTGGGAGCTGCGCAAGCACGCATCACTTTCTCGAAGGCCGTATTTAAATGTATGGCGCTACCGGGAGTCGCTTGCATTTTTCGTATCGCTTTGGCCAGCGATCGGTGCAGCTTGAATTCGGCGGTGTACAACACGGCGCGTGGGGATGTGCTCCACCAAAGCACTGGCTCGCCGTGGGAGTACCAAGGGAATATGCCATGCGCATAACTTGTTTCGAGCCAGTCCGCGTTGATTTCCATGCTTGCTGCGAGTAGCCCTGGTGGGTACTCAAGTGCTTGGGTAGTGCTGGGGAATTCGCTAGGAGAGTCCAGCCAAGGTATGGTGGTTTTTGTCATCCGGCCTTGAATTGCGAATCAGTCCAGTCCGTGTGATCGAATACGTCGCCCGTATGCAGTGTGTAGCGACCTGCTTTTCGGTCTGCAAAAAACAGAGTCAATGTTTTTGACACGGTCTTGAAAGCCAACTCATCCCAAGGAATCTCTTCTTCGGAGAACAATTTCACGTCCAGGCTTTCTTCACCTGCACTAAACGTCGGCGTGGCCATTTCAGCCCGAAAAAAGATATGAACTTGTTCGGCGCGAATGACATCGAACATGGTGAACAGCGGGCCAAGCTCAACTTTGGCACCAGCTTCTTCCCATGTTTCACGTTCTGCGCCCTGGTGCGTGGTCTCGTTCAATTCCATGAAACCTGCGGGCAGGGTCCAGTACCCGTAGCGCGGCTCGATTGCTCGCTTGCACAGTAATACCTTGCCTTGAAAAGTCGGAATGCTGCCCACCACAATCTTTGGATTCACATAATGAATTGCGTTGCAGCCCGGGCAGCAGCTGCGTAGTCGGTTGTCGCCTTCGGGAATCCGGAGTTCAAGAGGAGTGCCACATGTGCTGCAGTATTTCATTTGTTGTTTGCTTCTATTTTTGTAAAAAACTACTTGCAGTGTACCCGACAAATATGTGTATAATTCGGGCTGCTCAAATTGCTGAGGCAATGCAGGCAGAAGGCAAAAAGAATTAAAAGTTTTGTTTAGAAATGTTCAACAACTTGTTGACAGCTTAAATAAAATAAATAATAATCTTGGTCTTCGCTTCGGGGGTATAGCTCAGCTGGGAGAGCGCTTGCATGGCATGCAAGAGGTCAGCGGTTCGATCCCGCTTACCTCCACCAAAGCACACGGTTTAGGTCCCCATCGTCTAGAGGCCTA
>NZ_DFOZ01000048.1:0-171 GCF_002377005.1 Limnobacter sp. UBA3528
GGCATCGCAAGGCTCAGCAAGGGAGAAACAGGTTTTCTGGCGAGGGAGCGAAATCCAAGCCGAGTGGGCGATTAATAAGCGCCGAGAGTTCGGAACCCAAGCCGATTGAGCTGTTAAACAGCGCGCATTTACGCCCTGCGCTTGGGTAGCATCAATTCACTCGCCGCAATT